>NZ_CAWQOY010000100.1:0-69593 GCF_963896525.1 Nodularia sp. LEGE 04288 | reverse complement strand
CACAAAAATTGTCGTCAATAGGGTCGAACCGTCTACCATATTCATTAGGAGACCTCAAGCTTTGGTGTCGTTACCTTTATCTTGTGGTTTCCCCTTCTTTTTTGCTACCCCATCTCACATAAGGCGTTTTAAACTTCCGGTTACTTTACAACCGGTCTTCTTCTCCCCTGCCCCCTTTCCTCTTTTCATTTCTTCTTATGCTGTTTGAGTTTCGGTTTTTAATGCTAAACGCGCTATTCCATAACAGAGTACGGCGTTGATGATGAGGAAACTCCGTGCTAGGTAGCTACTTCCTAAGCCCCAAACTGCTGGGTCGTAAATGGCACTAACTGTTAAAAATGCCGCGAAGCCCAGGCTGGAACCGATGGCAAACCATTTCCAGCTAGGATGTCCCAAGAATAATGCTATTAACACTATGGGAATTAGCACGCTGGCAAATATGGGATTTAAGGCGTTCGTTCCTTGCAGGGTGTTTCCTAGTTCGGGAATGGAACTGCCTAAAACTCGGAATGGCCACTGGGGTAGGTCAAAGATATATAATCCCCGGAGGAAGAATAAACCAGAACTACCGGCAATTAAGCCACTGGATAAAGACCAACTCCAGGCGAAGGGGAAGTAAACTCGTAAAAACCAAGCCAGCAGATAGGAACCGAATACCATCATTAGTTTAGGTATCAGTGCTACTGCACCGCCATCAATCCAAAAGCGGGGGTTGAGATAACCGTTATCTCGTAACCACCGGAAGAAGTCTTGGAAGCTGATTTGTCCTGTGGTGGCTAGTTTGACTGCTGCTTCGGCATTAAGTTGTCCAGCGCCATAATAGTTGAAGCTATCATCCTGGATAACTCGTGCTGATTGCTTGAGGACTTTTAATACTTCGTCTGGTTCTGTGACTCCAGAAGCTTTAATTAATGCTGCGACACCTGCAACGTGGGGGGAAGCCATGCTTGTTCCCTGGAGTCCGAGAAATACTCCTTCGCCGTTGTTATCGGGGTCGATTGTTTCTTGGAGAATTGTACCTGCTTCACTACCACCAGGTGCAGAAATATCTACGCCTGCGCCAAAGTTGGAATAGGGGGCTTTTTCTCCGTCTGGGCCAAATGCGGAAACGCCTATAACGTAGGGGTAACGTGCGGGATAACTTGCGCCATTCGCATTTTCATTTCCGGCTGCGGCGACAATTGTTACGCCTTTTTTGTGGGCGTAGTCGATGGCTTGTTTCATTAATTGGCTTTCACCACCGCCGCCTAAGCTCATATTAATTACGTCTGCACCATTGTCAGCAGCAAATTTAATCGCTTCGGCAATATCGGCAACGGTTCCACCACCGTAGGCGCTGAGGACTTTTAAGGGCATGAGACTGGCTTCGTAAGCAATGCCAGCTACACCATATTTATTATTAGTAGCTTGGGCAATAGTGCCGGCGACGTGAGTACCGTGTCCATTGTCATCTGTGGCTTCTTCGCGATCGCTCACAAAATCATAGCCTTTGACGAATTTCGTGTCTACCAAGTCACGGACGCGAGTTATCCCGGTGTCAATTACCGCTACTGTTACGCCACTGCCTTTGGTTTGAGTCCACGCGCCTTCAATGCCGATGTTGTGTAGGTTCCACTGTTTGCTGTAAAATTGGTCGTTAGGGCCAATTAATGCCGGATTTGCTTGATTATCTGGAGATGGTAAAATATCTTCAAACCAAGTTGCTTCAGCTGGTAGAGGAATCTTTCTATAAATGTAATTTGGCTCGATTAATTGGGTAAATTGGGCGAATGGCGATTTTTTGAGTTTTTTCAGTCGCTGGCGATCGCCTTCAATAATATACACATTATCCGTCGCTGAAAATTGATTGTCTAATCGGGGTGTGACGTTGTATTCTTGAGCGATTGCTTGTAAGTTCTGCTGTATTACCTCGGCGGGAATATCTTGGCGAAAATCTAGCACAATCGTCTCAAACTCGCCTTTAGCTGCTAAACCCTGAAAATTCAGGAACCCAAAAACAGCAGCCCCCAGCCCGACGACAAACAAGCACAATAATATAAGTCTTTTCATATTAACTGTTCACCGCTTTTTGCCAGTTTTCTCACTACCATAACTTATCTTCGTACCTCGTTGGTGTACTTTGGACAATTTTTACTCAATATTTAGGACTGTTTAAACAATGGAACGTGGTCTTTTATGGTTACCCTTGCTAGTTGCATTTTTCTGGTTGGCTTGGCAAGGTTCAAGGGAGTACCAGAAGCTGGAAGCATATCGTGTTTGGGCGGAGCAATTTGACAAAGCTAAATATGATATTTATGCTGTATTGGGTCTAAAAGATAACAATATAACTTGGGGCAAACCCACACCTAAAGGTTTGATTAATTTAGAAACTTTTTCTTTGCTAGATGTTAAAGATATACGTCTTTTGGTAGATGATAAACTAGTAGAAATAGAAAATTTTCCCCAAAAAGGTCGAGCTATTGAATTGGAATTCCTCTTGCCTGAATCCCCGTCGGTACGCATTCCATTTACAGAAGTTCCTCTAGCGGCAAAATGGGGTAAGTATTTGCAGGGAGTTTTGCAAGGTTTAAATACGCAACAAAATCCATAGGCTTTAGGGAAATTTATATTTTTTTACGTTTGCATAGCGTATACCACCAAGTACGCCAGAAATATAGCAAGATCCCCGACTTCTTGAAGAAGTCGGGGATCTGAATCTCTCCAATCAATAATTTTAATCATGAAACTTTTTATCCCATTTTTAGGTACTTTTTTATTAATCAATTCCTGTGTTTCCGTCTCTAATAATTCTGACCAGACAAATAATATTGTTACACCTCAAGTAGAAAATTGTCCCCAGGATACAGTTGTGCCTTTACCTGTTACCCAGCAGGATGAAAATATTTATGACAGGTTTGATTACCATCTTTACAATGTTTTAGCAGATGCTGATACTCTGAAGTTTCAATCTTTAAGACAGGATTTTGTATTTTGTCGGGCTAATAATACCTGGACAGTGCAACCAGGAACTTTAGCAAAGGATTTGCAGCCACCCAGTAATTATACAGAATTAGCTCAAGAGTTAGTAAATCCTAGTTTAAAAAATATTGAATTTCAGGGTAAGACTTATCAATATCGAGTTGTAAGAGATCCACAATTTTCCCTAGATGAAAATAATCTGATTACTAGAGAAAAGGAACCAGAACCAGCAGAGGATAAAGTTGTATTTGAGTTAGTTACCCCTGATAATCAAAACTCTCAGAGACAAACAATATATACTCTTCAGGATTTAGAAGCAGCAGCAGTAAAGATGGGGTATTCGGCAACGGGAAGTCAATTAGGTTTCCCCCGCATTACAAGTGCTGTAATTTATGGAGAACGTATTTGGTGGACGGTTTCTTTCGAGCAAGGTGAAGGGAATAACGGCATTGCCACTATTGTTAGTTATGACCCGCAGACTAATAAATTTACTTTAATTCAACCAGAGGAACTTGGGTTTACACAAATTACTGATTTGTCTATTACAGGAGATATCAAGAGTCCGACTTTGTGGATGGGTACTCAAATTAGTGGCGAAGGAAATCCCTACCTTCCTGCAAAAGGACTAGTTGCTTATCGTCCTGATTTACAAAACCCTAATTCTGGTTCTTTGACTGCTTACACTGTTCACAATAGTCCTTTGGTGGGGGCAATTCCTGACAAACTTTTCTTAGAAAATGAGCAACTTTGGGTGAGTACCGCTAACGGTGTTTGTCAAGTGCAGTGGCAAACTGCTGATAGTTCTGATAGTTGGAATTGTTGGCGATTTGCTGCAATGGCTAAACTGCCATCTGAGGAATTACCGCTTTACAGTGCATCGACTAATAAAACTCCGGCTGTTTCTTTATCTCCTAAAAATGGCGAAGAAACTGTAGAAATTTTGTGGTGGAGTCTGGTTGATTTTCAGACTCGTAAAGGACGTTATGAGGTGAGATATCCTCAAGGCTTGACAGTAAATCTGGATGAAGGTGCAAGTCTTTATGAGTTTCCTATCCCTTTGCCACCAGGAAAACCCTCTGTTGATTGGCCTGGTTTTGATTGGCATTGGAATGGAGAAGGCTTTGTGCGAGGATGGGATGAAGTTTCTGGGAATTTCGTCGGTGGTGGCCCTCAAGGCATTGGTTCTGGAGAATTTTCACCCAATGCTCCCATGAATTGGAATGCTATGCGTGGCGATTTAGAGTTACTTGAGCTTTCTAGCCAATCTACTAGGTTAAAATATTACTCTGGCTGGGTTGATGAAGCCAAGGTGCAACCTTATTTAACAGTAATACCCCAAAAACTACCGCCAAATCCAAAACCCAATCCTTTGGCAGCAACAGCCAAGCAACTACCATCTCGCCCATAATTTCTATGAATGCTGACATAACCTCTAGAGTACCTGTGGCTTTAACCATTGCTGGTTCAGATAGCGGTGGCGGTGCGGGTATTCAAGCTGATTTACGCACCTTTGCTTTTCACTGTGTCCACGGTACTAGCGCTATTACCTGTGTCACGGCACAAAATACTTTAGGGGTGGCGCGGGTTGATGCTATGCCAAGTTCGGCGGTGATAGCCCAAATTCAAGCAGTGGTGGAAGATATTGGCGTGCAAGCTGCAAAAACTGGTATGTTGCTGAACGAGGAAATTATTTCTGCTGTAGCCCAGCAAGTGGAAGCATTACAAATTCATAACTTAGTCGTTGACCCAGTGATGGTATCACGCACAGGGGCGCAACTGATTGATGATGATGCTGTAAAGACTCTGCGTTATGCCTTGTTACCGAAAGCGGCTATTGTGACACCAAATCGCTACGAGGCGCAGATTTTGAGCGGTTTGCCCATTAATACTTTAGATGATATGCGGGCGGCGGCTCAAGTCATACACCGAAATTTGAAGGTAAAAGCCGTTTTAGTCAAGGGTGGCGGGATGCAGGGCAGTTTGCGTGGGATTGATATCTGGTTTGATGGGCAGAAACTGGAAACTTTGATTACAAAGCAAGTCGAGACGAAAAATACCCACGGTACTGGTTGTACACTATCAGCTGCGATCGCCGCAAATTTAGCGATGGGTATGGACTTGTGGCCAGCAGTACAACAGGCAAAGGCATATGTAACTAATGCACTCACTTACTCGCTAGATATTGGTAAAGGACAAGGGCCTGTGGGACACTTTTTTCCGTTGTTACAAATTTAACTCTGAGGAATGCGGATTTAATCAAAGATACAACCTCACCTCCAACCCCTATCCTTGCCAAAAAAAGGCAGATTTTGAGCAAACAGATTCATGAAACACTATGACTACTTTCCACTGATTACTGACAGATTCAAAAGTAAATAAAAAATCTTTGCTCTCTAGGCCTTTTTCTATTATTCTTGGGCTAGTTTTAGGGGGACTATACTTTGGTAGTATCTCTGTACGAACTCATAAATAAAATTTTTGATACCAACTAATCTATGCAAAAAACCCCAAATTCTGTTCACCGCAACCCAGAAAAACCACCAACTTCTCAAACCCAGCCGACATCTGTACCACTGTACGTATACAGAGAATTAGCCACAGAATTACAATCAACACAAGGAAAATTAGATGCACTCACTAGCCAAAATCACCAACTAGAACAGGAAAATCAATTACTCCGCCAAGAAATAAGCAAAGTTGTTCAGTCTTGTTTACACCTGCAAAAGTTTGTAGCTTCTAGTCCTCAACCAAGTCATCCCCAACCTACCCATGCTGTTGGTGAAGTGAAAAGTCCAGCCACAGCAACCCGTCCACCTCAGCAGGCTTCTCGTCAGCCTCCACCTGTAGTGAATAAAACAAGCCATAACTCTGAGTTTTTTGCACCTGTGGAAATAACTCAGCCGATACCAGAAACATTTTTGATAGAAGAGCAAGAAGTCAACTATTATCCCCCGATGGAGAAAAAACTCAAACAATTCAGTGGCTGGTGGTTAGCTATCACTATTTTGTTAATCATGTTGAGTGCTTTTGGGGCTGGATATTTGATTGTTCAACCCTTGTTTGAAAATCAAAATCGTTAGTTGACACTTCCACGACGGCTGAGAGTTTTCATCTGGCGAGCCAATTCTCTCAACTAATTTATTCGTTCTGATTTATTTTGGCGTTACAAAAATTACAAACAACAAATAAAAACACAACCTCCGCGCCGAGTCAAAACTATTTCCATAGGGCGCATACAGTTAAAAAAAGTGGTAATTTTTACAGATTGTTTGAGAATAGCACTAATGGTGAAAGTCTCTGACATTATATCTGCTTAGATAGATAAACGAACCTATTAGAAGTTAAGGAGTCAAGATGATGAAAAAAGTAGAAGCCATTATTCGCCCATTTAAGCTTGATGAAGTGAAAATTGCTTTAGTCAACGCTGGTATTGTTGGCATGACAGTTTCTGAAGTCCGGGGGTTTGGACGGCAGAAAGGGCAAACAGAACGCTATCGCGGTTCTGAGTACACCGTTGAGTTTCTGCAAAAACTGAAAGTGGAAATCGTGATTGAGGACAGCCAAGTTGATATGGTAGTGGATAAAATTATTGCTGCGGCTCGCACAGGCGAAATCGGCGATGGCAAAATTTTTATCTCACCTGTAGAGCAAGTTGTGCGTATTCGGACTGGAGAGAAGAATACAGAAGCAGTTTGAGTATTGGGTTTCGTTAAGTAGCTCAACCTCATAAAACGTCAGATGTAGTGGACTGACAAGCTGAAAATAGTGCATGAGTTTAAAGGTAATAAACCGCCGATAAACGCACCATTAAGGCCAATGAATGGTTTTAATGACAAAAAGATTTTAGCTGTGTCACGCCACTACAAATTTTTGATTGACAAGTAAGTCATCGGTGATTAGCGGGCATATTGCCCGCTTCACCAGAAATTTTGGGGTATTTTTTGATTTGTTAGTCCCTTATACAAATTTGCTATGATAGCTGGCGTGGCGTAGCCATTGCTACACATGATTTTGACCCCTCCTAACTTCCCCAGGGGAAGAATTGAGGGTTTTTCGGACTATATCGACAATTCAGCAAAAGTCAAGTGTTAGTAAGCAAAATTGAGCTTATTACACAATACTTTATGTATAAATATTACGAAAAGTTGCTGAATACAAGTATTCTCACAAGTCTCTCATAATTCCTAATTAAACTTGAGATATAAATAGTTTTTTGAATGACGATGGGCTGATTAATTAACAGCCCCGATTTTAAACACACAGCTTTTTATTATCAGGATTGTAGAAAATTATGAATTACTGCCCTTGTTGTTCAGGATTACTGTTGCCGCATATACGTGTTTCAGGCTTGGCTTGGTTTTGCCGCTATTGTTGGCAAGATATGCCCGTATTTTATCTGGAACGTCCTCTTTCTCTGGAAAAGGCTTTTGCTGATAAATTAGCCGAAACAATTCAGCATAAAAACAATAATAAGATCATTTATGCCAGTAAAGGCAAAACTCTAACTGGCTGGATTGGAGTAAAAGATGTGTCAGTCTAGTATTGCTACGCGAAATTCCACAGAGATGTTTAAATCCCCGACTTCTTCAAAAAGTCAGAGAGCTTTTGGTTAGGAAATTACAGCCGATGATTGTAGCATTCCTCAAATATTCTGGAAAAACTAAAATCCCGATATTTTCGGCATACCGGGATCTGAGAAATTTCAATTTTCTCAACTCAGAAAAAAGCGATTCACATTTCACAACCCCGAATTAATTCGGAGGTTTTCTCTGAGAGTTTGTTGTCTAACTTGCTGAATGCAAATTAATTTTTATAGAATCAATCTTCTTCCCAGGTTTCACTACTCAATAGATCAATAATCCTATCTCTGAGTAAAAATTCATTCTTTTCTAGTTCCATCTCAAATAATATCCAGTCACGATTAGGAACATATCTACATAGCGAGTAAATTGGCTGTTGACGGTCAAGTAGTCCCTTTTTCACCAGTTCACGCGCTTCTGCCCTAATAACCCCAATATCATATCTAACAGCAGTATCCATAGCTCATTTTTTTGCTTTTGCTCAAGGAATTGATATTTAACACAATAATTTTTTGGCTCTATATTTAACTTATCAAAAAAAATAGGGAAAATTGTGAAGAATCAAAACATCTCAAGTTTTGAGAGCCATCTTTTCTCTAATACCAAGTTGCAGTGACAAAGGCAATTTGCCTTTAGGAGTCAAGGTTAGAGGAATTCTGTATCTATACACTTTGCCCAGAATCGCATATTTAAACACGAATTGGTATCAGTCTTTAGGTAGACCCATCCAAAAGTATCAAGACATAAATTTGGTGCGGTTCTTCAGCAACAAATAGTCTTACCACAACAGGATCTAGATTGCCTACTGGGTGACGTACCTGTTGGCTAAGTCAGGGATAAAGGATAGGTTTCAGCCGTCATCCTGCGTTTGTGGTGTATCTTCGATTTAGAAAGCCAATTAGAGACTAATTAAACTATGTTCCTGAATATTGACAAAGTTCGCCCCTATTTTCCAGCGTTGTCCGGAAATTGGACTTTTTTTGATAATGCTGGTGGGTCACAAACTCTGAAAAAAGTAGTAGATAGAATTAGTGAATTTCTCTTGACTACTGATGTCCAACTGGGGGCTTCTTATGAAGTTTCTCAACTAGCTGGAGAAAGAGTTGCTTTGGCTAATCAGGGAATGGCGACGTTGATTAATGCCAAATCACCAAAGGAAGTTGTCATGGGAGCATCCAGTACCATGATGTTGAAAATACTTTCACTGTGTTTGAGCCAAACTTTTACACCTGGGGATGAGGTTATTGTGACTAATTGTGACCATGAAGCTAATATTGGGGCTTGGGTAGCTCTGGAAAAGCAAGGAATTAAGCTGAAAGTTTGGCAAATTCGCCGTGATACTTTAGAACTGCATTTGGAAGATTTAGAAACATTAATGAGTCAGCGGACAAAATTAGTGGCTTTGACTCATGCTTCTAATATTTTGGGAACTATCAACCCGATGAAAGAAATTACTGAATTTGTGCATGAACGTGGGGCGATGGTTTGTGTGGATGGCGTAGCTTATGCGCCACATAGATTAATTGATGTTCAAGATTTAGATGTAGATTTTTATGTTCTGAGTTGTTATAAGGTCTATGGTTCTCACTGTGCTTTACTTTATGGGAAAGAAGAACATTTATTAAGAATGCCGGGACTGAACCATTATTTTATTGAGCAGTCTGATATTCCTTATAAATTTCAGCTAGGAAATCTGAATTTTGAATTAACTTATGGGATGTTAGGTTTATGTGATTATCTGAGTGAATTAGCACAAATACACTATGGTGATCAAACTGCACCTGAAATGCGTAGTCAAATGGCGCAGGTATTTGATTTGATTAGTGTACATGAAGAAAATTTGTGCGATCGCTTGCTACAATACCTCAACAGTCAGTCGAAAATTCGCGTGATTGGTAAATCAACGGCGGATCGTGAATCGCGTGTACCTACGATATCTTTTGCCGTTGACGGCATTCATAGCTCAACTATTCCCCCCAAGGTTGATCCTGATTATATTGGGATTCGCTACGGCGATTTTTATGCTAAACGCCTCATTGAATATTTGGGATTAGCTACCCAAGGTGGAATCATCCGAGTCAGTATGGTACATTACAACACCCTTGAGGAAGTTGACCGTCTGATTGAGGCTTTTGAGCGGGTCTTAATTTAACCTACGCTCAAATTCTGATTTTTAGGGTGTACTAGGAAGGTAGTCTGTAATACAGAATACATTTGATCTATAGGTGGGTTACGCTGTCCCTCATCCACCCTGCAATTTTTGGAGAAATTCTGGAATAATTCCTGGGGCGAATTCCAATACTTCTTGGTTAACCCTCCCCCTTCCCTACAAATTAATCGGCGCTAGGGGGAGGTCTGCGTTATCCCAGAAGTATTGGGGTGGATTTTTCAAATCACTTTTTGGCATTTGCCGGACATCAGATGATTCGCTAGGCTATGAATATCCTATTTCTTTTCAGGTATGGATTTTGAAGGTAAAGCCACCGCTCCAACTGCTAGGAAAAATATCGAATTTGCTCAACCGAGTCCGGCTCGTCAGCCGCTAGAGTTGCTGCGATACACTGAGGCTGTGCTACGCCGCCCTGCTGTAGCGACACTGGCACCTATCTTACCGCCAAAACTCAGCCAGAAGTTGCAAGTAGCTTCAAGTGTGGCTGATGAGTCATTGCAGGAACTGGCAGAAATTAATTTAGAGCAAATTAGCGACTTTGAACTGCGTCCTGCACGGATTTATATTGGTTTAAGCTTTGTGGGTTTTGGGGCGTTGATGATACTTGTGCTGCTGCTTTATTTGAACACTTTGCACCCGGAAATCAATAGAATTGAGCAAATTCGCCAATATTGGTATGAATATGTTTGGTTTGTCAGCTTGGGTGTAACGGGGATGTTTATTCTGGGTCGAGAAGCGATGCGTCCTATTTCCCAGCCCAAAAAATTCAAACAACGTTAAAACTTATTTTCGATTTGTGTCTTTGCCAAATTTGTCTATGTTGCATAGTTAAATTAGATTCAACTGTTTTGGGGAGTGTCAAGAAATTACCTCTAAAGTCCGCACCAAAAAAGCCCACTTATCTGCTGCTTCTTCAATAATCTTCGCTGTAGGCTTACCCGCCCCATGTCCCGCCTTTGTCTCAATTCTAATTAATACTGGTGCATCACCAGCTTGATGAGCTTGCAAAGTTGCGGCAAATTTGAAACTATGAGCCGGAACAACACGATCATCATGATCCGCTGTGGTAATTAAAGTTGCTGGGTAAGCTGTCCCTGGTTTGAGGTTATGTAGTGGCGAATAACTATAAAGTGTTGTAAATTCCTCTGGATTATCCGGTGAACCATATTCGGGAACCCAAGCCCAGCCAATGGTAAATTTATGGAATCGCAACATATCCATCACACCTACAGCGGGCAGAGCTGCACCAAATAATTCAGGACGCTGAGTCATACAAGCACCCACGAGTAAACCGCCATTACTACCACCTGCGATCGCTAACTTTGCAGGTTGTGTATATTTATTAGCAATTAACCACTCAGCAGCTGCAATGAAATCATCAAAGACATTCTGCTTTTTATCCTTCATTCCTGCCTGATGCCATTCTTCGCCATACTCCCCACCACCGCGGATATTCGGCATAGCATAGACACCCCCCATTTCCATCCATACCAACGTACTCACAGAAAAACTAGGAGTCATTGAAGCATTAAAACCACCGTAAGCATAGAGGTAGGTAGGATTATTTCCATCTAATTCCATCCCCTTTTTATGAGTAATAAACATTGGCACTTGAGTACCATCTTTACTGCTGTAAAAGATTTGTTTTGTCTCATAATCATCAGGATGAAAATCTACCTGTGACTGCCGGAAAAGTTCACTTTCCCCTGTGACCATGTTGTAACGATAAATAGTACCTGGTGTAGTGAAACTGGTAAAACTATAAAAGGTTTCAGTATCATTACGCTTGCCACCAAAACCACCTGCTGAACCAAGTCCGGGTAATTCCACCTCGCGAACTAATACCCCATTCAGTTCAAAAATTTTGATTTCGGTACGTGCATCTTGGAGATAATCTACAACAAATTGATTATTGAGGATGTTGGCACTTTCCAGAGTCGCCACAGATTGAGGGATAATTTCTTGCCAATTTTCCTGAGCAGGATTTTTGGTATCAATGGCAATTAATCTGCCTCGTGGAGCATGGAAATCTGTCCGAAAATAAAAGACATGATCATCATGTTCGATAAAACTATAATCAGCTTCAAACTGGTTAATTAGTTCGACAACTTCGGCATTAGGGTTAGTTAAATCTTTGTAAAAAACTAAATTTTTAGCATCAGTTCCCAGCCAAATAGAAATAATTAGATAACTGCCATCTTCAGTGACATTACCACTAAAACCCCATTCTTTCTGGTCATCACGATGATAAATTAAAACATCTTCAGATTGGGGAGTACCCAGTTGATGATAATAAAGCTTTTGATAATAATTGATATCTTTTAATTTAGTTTTTTCATTTGGTTGATCATAACGACTGTAGAAAAAACCTTGATTATCCTTTGTCCACGATGCACCAGAAAATTTAATCCATTTCAGATGGTCTTGTAGGTCTGCGCCTGTTTCGACATCGCGGACTTTCCATTCTTGCCAATCTGAACCAGAGCTAGATAAACCATAGGCTAAAAGTTTACCGTTTTCACTAATGGCTAATCCTGAAAGGGCAATAGTCCCATCTGTGGAGAGTTTGTTTGGGTCGAGTAAAATTCTCGGTTCAGCGTCGAGTGTTTTGAGAGTGTAGAGGACGCTTTGGTTTTGCAGTCCATTATTTTTGAAATAAAAGTAGTTATTACCTTCTTTAAATGGGATGCCATATTTTTCATAATCCCAAAGTTTAGTCAGGCGTTGTTTAATTTTTTCCCTAGCTGGAATTTCGTTCAAGTAAGCAAAAGTAACTTGATTTTCAGCCGAAATCCAGCTTTGAGTTTCTCCGGAGTCGGGGTCTTCTAACCAACGGTATGCATCTGCAACTAACGTCCCGTGATAATTGTCAATTTGATCACTCTTGTTGCTGATTGGGTAAGACATAAGCAATGAAAAATTAAAGATCAAAAACCTGTAAATTTATCCAAACTAACTCTATCTGCGGTTTTGAGACAGGCTAGCAAGGAAGAGAGGAATTTTCATTACAGCAGTTTTTAATTAATTAGACCACAGTGTAGAGACGTTGCATACAAAGTCTCTACAGGGTTTTAATTGCTGTTTTGTGTTTAATTTACCGGAAAATAGCTGTCAGCGGCAATTTTTAGCCCATGTCTAACAGCTTAAGAATTTCTCAGTTTTTCGCCTGACAGCATCCGCACTGCGGCTTCGAGTAAAACTTCTTCGATATAGGGTTTGGTAAAGTAGCCACTAGCACCGAGTTGAAATGCCATTTGACGGTGTTTGTCTGCACCCCGTGAGGTGAGCATGGCTATAGGAACCTGACTCAGATCAGCATCTTTTTGGATACGGGAGAGTAATTCCAGTCCGTCGCAGCGAGGCATATCGATGTCACAAAATACGATATCGCAAGGTAGACCTGAACGGAGTTTCTCCCAAGCTTCCTGTCCATCTCGCGCCTGTTCAACGCGATAACCAGCTTTGATAAATGTCAGTGAGAGTAACTCCCTAACTGTGATTGAGTCATCGACAATCAGCACTGTGGGATCAATTTTTTCTACCGTAGTTTCTGGCAGGATTGGCTCTCCTTGTTGCTGCCAAAGTTTACTACCATTGTGTTTAGAAATCCGTCCTTGGAAGATTTCAATAATTTCTAGTACATCAGCGATGGGCATAATCCGACCATCACCTAAGATAGTAGCACCGGCTACACCAATGGGTTTGGGTGCTGGACTTTCAAATTGCTTAATCACAATTTCTTGCTCACTCAGCACCAGGTCAATTTGTAGAGCAATCATGGTATTTCCCGATCGCACTACCACGACTGAGACCATATCATCATCTCGGTTACCACCATAAACATTACCGCGACTCAGCAGACGATTAAAAGTTAAAAGTTCTTTCAACGGTCGGAAAGGCAGTAATGTATCGCGCCAAGCAATATATGATTGTCCATCGGCGTGATGCTGAATACTACTTACGGGTATATCTAGGGTATCTTCCACCCCGTCCATCGGAAAGGCAATCCGCGCTTTATCGGAGACACAGCAGAGAGCTTTGCAAATACTCAAGGTCAATGGTAAACGAATAGTAAAGGTAGTTCCTTCACCAATAGTCGAATTTGTGTAGACTATGCCGCGAATTTCGCTAATTTCCGAACGCACTGCATCCATTCCTATACCACGGCCGGCAATCTCATCTGCTTTGTCTTTGATACTAAAACCAGGTTGAAATAGCAGGTCATACACTTCCATTGATGAAACGGATTTTGCTTGAACTGCTGTCATCATGCCCAATTGAACTGCTTTTGCCTTGATCCGTTCTGGATCGATCCCAGCACCGTCATCACCCACAGAAATCACTGTTTGATTACCTTGGTAGAAGGCACGAATCGTAATGTATCCTACGGGTGGTTTACCAGCATTTTGCCTGATATCTGGCGTTTCAATCCCGTGCGCGATCGCATTGTTGAGCATATGAGTCAACGGGCTGATCAGATGATCTAAAATCATCTTGTCAATTAAGGTATCTCCCCCTTCAATCACCAAATTTACTTGTTTCCCATACTTGATGGCGTTGTCGCGTACTCCTCGGCGCAAGCGATCAATCGTTTGGGAAAAAGGCACCATTCGCGCTCGTGTGAGTCCCTCTTGTAGCTGGGTTGTCACTTGTCGGAACTGTCGCGCTACTCTTTCGGTTTTTTCAGTCACAAAGTCAATGTCACTCGCTGACTCACGCACCCGCACAATAAATTCAATCGTTTCTTGGGATAGTCTATGGAAAGGAGTGAACTGATCGATTTGTAACTCACTAAAGCCCATGTTTTTATGGGAATTATCACTGTTCAAGTTCGTTTCTTCAGGTGATTTCGTTTTGCGACTGGCCAGAAGAGAAGCTTCCAATAGCGATCGCTCATACAATTCTTCCATCCTTGCTCCCACATCCGACAGATGTTGCACCTGAATGAGCAAGTTATCTAAAGATTGCCGTAGCCGTTCATGATCCTGTTCTAAGGTATTGCGGTTTACCACCAACTCCCCTACTAAATTGCTCATCTCGTCCAGTTGCTTAACTGGCAACTTCATTGTTTCTTCAAATCTGGCAGTCCGACGTTCTGAAGAACGGGAGATTTGGCTCGTGTGCGGTTTTGGTTTTGCCGATGATGAATGGGATATAGTTTGATCGGCTTCTGCAAGCAAGTCCTCCAATTCGCTAAAATCATCATCCCGATCCGATGATGCAATTGTGTAACTGGTAGCTTGGTTAGTAGTTAGTTCAAATTGTGGTACGTAGGATGGCTGGTCATCAGATAAAGTTACCTCTTGGTCATCTAAGTTGCTGGTATTCAGCAAAGCTTCCAGAACAGCAAAATCTTCTTCTGCCATCGAATTAGCATGGGAACTTAATGCTGCTTCCTCTTCTAATTCTAATAAAGCTTCTAAATGAGCAAATTCATCTTGGATATAAGTATTAGAATCATGTTCTGGAGTAGCTTCTTCTGGGTAATTTAATGTTGTCTCTTCCTCTTCAGGCAAAACAAAATTAGCATTTTCACTCTGGGCTAATTGTGTGTCTAGGGATATGGAATCTGTGTTCAACAGATCATCTAATAAATCGGCTGTCTCCTCAAATATTTCCTCACCAGATTCCAGATTCAAGTCGTCTTCGCTGTCATCCCAGAATGCTACTGAACTATCTTCAATACTATTTACTAATAATTCTCCTTGATTGACTGTTGGCTGCTCAGTTTCTGTGGCTAATAAATCATCAACTAAATCAGTTGCTTCCCTAATATCAACATCATCCGGCAAACTAGAATTAACATTGATATCTACAAATTCTAATTCAGGTTGAAACTCTTGTAAGTCTACATTTTCGGGATAACTTATATCTAAATTTGTTTCTGAAGCTAATAATTCCTGATCATCAACAAGACTATCGGCATGATCCATTTGCAGATATGTTGAATTATCGGCAGTGGCTATTTCTTCAAAGACGATTTGCGGATGCTCATCGAGACTATCAAACAAATCAACTTCAAAATCAGCCAATCCTGGCGGAGAATCTACAGCAGCTGTTTTTGGTGGCTCTTGTGTAAATTCTGGGATGAAATCTAATGCTTCTGGCTCTTGGGAGAAGCCGCTAATTTCCTGTAGAGTCAACTCCTGATCTTCGTCATCGCTAAAAAATATGGAATTGGATGCGGCTAAATCTGCAAATAAATCATCTTCAACACCAGTATCTGATGGTAATATTAAATTCTGGTTCGGGAAATCAATACTTGTTGAGGGCGAGGGTACAGACTCTTCCCTATTGCCAAAAATATCATCAGAAGCAGCCGCAAATAAACTTTCCTCTAAAGCTTTTGCCACATCTTGCTCAACAAACCGAACAGCTTCCTCTTGTTCTTCTGTTGTTGTTTCCTGATGCCAAAAGTCGTTTAAATCGTCTTCTTCCTGAATAAATTCTGTTGCTGCTGTGGTTGATATGTCAAATAAATCAGTAATATCCGACTCATCACTAGACAGTTGTGGAGTATCTTGAATATTATCAAAATCATCAAACAAACCATCTAAACTTAAAGATTCTGGCTGGAGTATAGTCGGTTTGGCTTCTATATATTCATCCACTGAAATCTCTTCTATATCTGCATCATTTTTTTCTAAGAATAAGTCGTCAAAACTGCTGGGTTGGTTAATGGATATTTGTTCTGGTTGACTTATTTGGCCTGTAGGCACTAATTCATTTTCATCGAGTGTTGGTGCTAATAAATCACCGATTAAATCATTACTATGATGATCACCAGCAGATTGCTCTGATTCGCTGTTAATTGCCACATATTTTGGTTGATTTTGCAGGGATGGATGCTCTGTTTCCGCGAAATTTTCCCCAAATAATAGGTTTAATTCTTCTGATGTAGTTAGATTGATTTGCAGATCATCATCGTTTTTCTCTTCATCAAAGTATAGAAAATCAGCTAAATCGTGATCAACATCTTCAATATCGCTGTCACTGATATCTATTCCTAATTCACTGGTGGAGGTAATGTCCAAATATTCCTCTTGTTGCCAGGTTTGATCTAGTTCGGAAGTTTCACCGTCAAATAAATCAGCCAGAGTATTTAACTCAGCTAATCCTACGAATGGGCCATTTTGACTAATGTTGCTATTGTCTGTATCTTCTTGATTATCCAAGAAGAAATTAGAAGTCATAGAAGTTTCAGGGACAGTGTTTTCTGTTGCGGCTGAAGTATCTTGACTCGGTTGAAGTTGCTCGGATAGTTCAGTGAGGCTATTTATCTTGTCTGTTGGCTGTAAAGTAGTAGGCTCACTAAAGTTATCTGTAGTCGAAAACAATTCCTCATCTACTCTCCGTTTTGGCTGGTCAGCAAACAAATCTTGAGACCGTAACAACTCAAGTTCTGACAAGTTCAATAGCGCGGTTAATTGCTGACAAGTTACAATCTCGGTTTCTCTGTCTTGGAGAACTAATTCTTGGGCTTTTTTGATTTCGGTAATGACAATTTTAGCTAGGGTGAGATAGGTATTTTCAGGATTAGCGATCGCACTTGCAGCTGCTTGACATAATCTACACCAATGAGGCAAATGCCACCTCTGCCCAAGTCTGACTAACTGCTGACAGCATTGCTGAAGATTGTTCCGAGATTCGGGTGTTGTTTTGTTTTTAAACAGTTGCAACATTTCCCGCAGTGCTTGTAACACCTGGGCTTGAAATTCATCCCCATAGTCACTGGCTTGGGCGGGTAAGAGCGAATGTGCTTCTGAAAATACTACAGATCCGGTTGATTCTGTCGATGTACTTTCGGTGTCTTCTTCCAAATTGGGAATATCTCGTCGCAGGAACAGATCCGTAAGTGTGTTAACACTGTCCTGCCGATTTGGTTCTACTTCTGTTGTGAGATTGTTCTGAACTACCCCACTGCTTTGTTGTACAAGCAGTTCTAGATGCTCATACAGCCATTGAAAGACCGGCTCAGTTTCTAACATCAAAGTATTAGCAGTATCTTCCGAGAGACCAAATGGCCCACTCAAATGTTCTAACAGCACCTTGAGGGTATCAGTGACACCGAGAAATAAAGATTCTAACTTTTGGTCAACCTGAACCGGATGTTCTTTAAGAACTTTAAAACAATCTTCCAGACGGTGGGACGTGTGCTGAATGCTATTCAGCCCCAGCATAGCCGCGCTTCCCTTGATCGAGTGAGCCGCCCGGAAAACTTCGTTTACCATTTCCGGGTCGTTCAAGGTACTTTGGAGATTCATTAACCCCTGCTCAATCGTATCGAGATACTCTCCTGCTTCTTTGATGAAGAAACCTAAAATCCGCTGTTGTTGTTGTTCCGGCAGCATAGCAAAAGTTATGAGTTGTGAGTTATGAGTTGTGAGTTATGAGTTGTGAGTTATGAGTTGTAATTGGTAATTTTTTTGATTTACTCCTAACTCCAGACTCCTAACTTTGATTTACTTGGAATCCATGGTTTCCACGCGGAAACGCTCTACGGAGGCAATCAAGTCGCCAGAAACACCTACTAAAATTTGTAGAGACCCAGAAACGCGCTGGGCTTCCTGGGAGGTTTCTTGGGCTGTGAGTTCCACCGATTGCATCACGTGCGCGACGGCACGAGAAGTTTCGGTTTGTTCTGCTGTGTCGCTGGTAATTGAGCGCACCAGAGTGTCAATGCGATTGGCTACTTGAATAATATTTTCTAGCGATCGCTTGGCTTCTTGTGCCAATTCTGTGCCTTTAATTACCTGTTCTGTGCCTTCAGACATGGCGGTCATTACCAAGCCTGTTTCGCTCTGGATTTGCATAACAATCTGTTCAATTTCCTTTAAGGATTTGGCAGATTTGTCTGCTAGCTGACGCACTTCATCTGCCACAATGGCAAACCCACGTCCAGCTTCACCAGCTCTGGCTGCCTCAATACTGGCATTGAGTGCTAGCAAGTTAGTCCGGGAGGCAATCTGAGAAATTATCGCCACAATTTTAGAAATTTCTTGGGAAGATTCGGCTAATCGTTTTACCTTGCGGGTAGTTTCCGCTACAGTTTCACGAATTTCTAAAATCCCCGCCACAGTATTTTCCACTGCTTCTCCACCTTTGAGAGCGATCGCACTGGCATCACCAGCCACAATTTCTGCTTCTCGCGCCGCTTCCGCTACCCTTTGAATGGAGTCAGTCATCACCTGTACCGAATTTAAAGTGACACCTAACTCTTCGGCTTGACGCAAAGCATCACTAGATAAGGCTCTAGCAAATGTTTCGGAGTTGGTTGCACCTTTTGTTACTTCCTTTGCTGCCACTTTTACTTGTTGGACAATATCCCGGAGGTTTTGAATTGTCAGGTTAAAAGCATCCGCCACGGCTCCTAGTACGTCGGCTGTGACTTCAGCTTGGACTGTCAAATCACCTCTAGCTGCACCTTCCACGTCGTCCAACAGGCGAATGACTTGGCGTTGCAAGTTTTCCTTGGCTTCTTCTTGTTCCAGAGCTTTGCGTTGGGCATCATGTGTAGTTGTAAAAATTACACGAGCCATGTCATTAAAAGCAGTAGCCAAACGCCCTAATTCATCTTCGGAATACACCGTGGCTTGCACATTCAAATTACCTTGGCGGACTGCATCAAACTGAGCTTGCAGATCCTTGGTGGTGCGGCGAATTTGCTTGAGTGTCAGATTACCCATAAAGGCTGCTGTACCGAAACCAGCAATACCCGCAGCTAATGACATCGCCCAGCCTGTATTCCTGACTGATTCCCGTTGTGCAGGTGGAGAAAAGTTGGTAGTTGTGAAGCTAACTGTAGCTACAACTAAGGCTGAGAAAACGCCCACTGTACCAGCGACGAACCAGGGCTTCACATCTAGAGAGGCATTCTCTAAAGGTGCTAGCCAGCCTTGCTCCACGTTGACGTTTGGTGCTAGCTTCGAGCCATCTGTTTCGGTAAACATTGGATCTACTTCTTGTGCGCCATTCTGTGAGCCTGTGATGGAAAACAGTTCATCGTCGCGATTCTTTTCAGTGCGATCGTGACGCGAACGGATTTCACTAGCTTCATTTTTGGCTTGAGATCCCTTGTCTTTACTTTGTCGGTTAGCACTAGTATTTAATGAACCCGAAAGCATGGTCACATCATCAAAGCTAGAATCGGCTTCTGCTAAGTCAAATCCAGGAATATTCCCTAAATCATCAAATTCATCAAAGTCATCTAAAAACTCTATATTGCTCTGAGAATTTTCACCCCTTAGTAAACTACTTGTATCTTCCTCAGCCCCAAAGGCAGATTTAAATGCCTCAAAATCATCAAAACCATCATCACTATCAAAATTAGTTAGCTCTGCCTCTGAATCAGTTGTAATCTCCGGATCTGTTGGTGAATATCTCCCATTCAAGCTTGAGGATGATGTCGATAATTCTTCTTCAACCTCTATTTGATCCAAGTAATTGCTATCTCCCAACTGCGGAAAATCATCTAGAGAATTATTACTCAAATCATTCAGTTCTGTTGAACCATCTTGGAGATTCTCCTGATCCATCAGTAAGTTCTCTGTTTCCTGGATATTTATCGGCAGGTCAAAATTCTCCAGATTTGGCTCTTTTTCCGCCTCTTCAGTCAAAAGATTAGGAGTATTTCCTAAACTATTGCTTGTGGAAAAGTCAACTTCTGAAAAAGCTCTATCATCTACATTTTCATCATAAACTAGGGAAAATTCCAGAGAATCATCCATAGCAACCTCTGATAAGTTACTGCTAGTTTCGGGCTGATCTACACTTTCTGCGACATTCTCTTCTTCCCAGAAAACGGGTAAATCTAACGCTACTTCCTCGTCTCCCGTATTGGCATGAGATTCTTTGCCGTTTTGATTTTCATTAAAAGCAAAAGGCTCTTCACTAAAAGGTGAAGTTAAATCTGGCGTTTGATTAAATGAAATAGTCTCTACAGGGATCTCAAATGGATTGAGCGAGGATAAGTCTTCTACATCTACTGATGGTGGAAGCTCTTCCAAGGAATTCAATTCAAAGCTGTGGCTATCTATGTTGGCAAACACCTCAAAATCATCAAATTCTGGGGGATCAGATACCAAGTCATCAGAAATTTCACAGAAATTTTCTGGCTCTTGCTGATGATTTTCTCCAAGACCAATGTCTGAATTTAGTGCTGCTTGCTCTTGATTGATGTTTTCTAAACCATTATTGGCAAAACCAATAATTTCTCGATCATCAGACAACTGCAAAACTTTTTGGTACTCTGTTTTTGCCACATCGTACTGCTGCAATACGTAGTAGATATGACCACGTAATAAATGGCAGTTAGGGTCATCTGGTACGTTTTGCACCACTTCGTCTACTAAAGTGGCGGCAACTTCATACTTTTGTTGTGCATAGGCTGTACAAGCCTGCTTATATGAATCTAAATAATCGTTTAAACTAGCTGCCATTTGCTCTCTCCCAATTTCATCCTGCCCACCTCGCACTCCGCAAAATTGCCATTTGATCAAGCAGTCTTAAGCACTGTTTATGATCAGCATTTCTTAACCACTCTCCACGCAAAAACGGAGTCATCGAATCCGGTAAATTACTTGGTGGCATTAAATCCTGGATATCCAGCCAGTCCATACCACCAATTTTTTCTACTGCTAAGCCTACGATAGTGTCTTGTTCTTCAATAGCAATCACCGGAATTTCGGCTCTATCTGTATTCAATGGGGTTGCTTCACCCAGGAATTGACCCAAATCAGCCACCCAAATCACTCGACCTCGTAAATTTAGAGTACCCAAAAGTAAAGGAGAAGCATTAGGAATTGGGGTAATTCGATCAGGACTTAGTTCCATAACCTCTTGGATACCAGTGGCAGGTAGTGCAAACTCCAGATCCGAGGCAATATAAAACCGTAAATGTAATTCACCTTCAGGACTTTCTACTTGTAATTCTGGCCGAAACTGATCTTGACCACTACCACTTAAAAAGTCAGGTTTGCTCACCATGTCGTTTTAATCCTCCCAGCAATTGTTTGACTGTTCCCACCAATTCGGTTGGTTGAAACGGTTTGGCTATGTAAGCATCCGCACCTTGCTTGATACCCCAGTAGCGGTCAAATTCTTCACCTTTAGAAGAACACATGACCACGGGGACGTTTTGGGTTTTCGGGTTGGATTTGAGGCGACGACACACTTCATAGCCGTTCATCCGGGGCAACACAATATCCAATACGACTAAATCAGGAGGGGCCATCTGAATTGCCTCTAATGCTTCTACTCCGTCAAGGGCATGGGTGACTATTAAACCACTTGCTTTCAGGAGGTCTGTAATCATCTCCCGTTGTGCGATACTGTCTTCCACAATCAGCACTGTACTCATAAATGCCTATCTCCTGATGTCAACGTTCCTGGTTGGAACATTCCCTGATCCCCCGAAAATATTTAGTGTATAAATTAATTTTATTGTTTCACTAATGTACTAGATAATAACCTGGTATTTGAGTTAAATGATTCGGTGATCACATTTTTAACCGAAGATTTTCTGGCATCAGTAAGTATTGCATATTGTTAGTGTTCCCAGATCAGGCGGGACGTTAATCTATTTTTTACCACGCAATACCAGCAATGGCTTCTACTGCTAAATCTAGGATGGTGTCTTGTGATTCAATAGTAATCACCGCAATTTTGGCTCTATCGGTGTTTAATGCGGTTGCTTCACCCAGGAATTTACCCACATCAGCCACCTAAATGACTCGACCTCGTAAATTTAGAGTACCCAAAACTAGAGGAGAAGCATTAGGGATGGGAGTGATTCTATGAAAACTTAATGCTATGACCTCGCGGATACCATTGGTGGGTAGTGCAAACTCGTGATGTCAGGGAATATAAAACCGCAGATGTAATTGATCTTCAGGACTTTCTGTTTGTAATGCTGTCCGAAAGTGATCTTGACCACTACCACTTAAATACTCCGGTTTGCTCACCATATCGTTTTGATTCTCGCAGCAGTTTTTTGACTGTTCCCACCAATTCGGTTGGTTGAAAGGGTTTGGCTATGTAAGCATCCGCACCTTGCTTTGTACCCCAGTAGCGGTCAAATTCTTTATTTTTAGAAGAACACATGACCACGGGGACGTTTTGGGTGGTCGGGTTGGATTTGAGCCGACGACAAAGTTCATAGCCGTTCATCCGGGGCATCACAATATCCAATACGACTAAATCAGGAGGGGAAGTTTGAATTACCTCCAATGCTTCTACTCCGTCATGGGCATGGGTGACTATCAAACCACTTGCTTCCAGAAGGTCTGTAATCATCTCCAGTTGTGCGATGCTGTCTTCCACAATCAGAACTATACTCATAAATGCCTATCTCCTGATATCAACGTTCCTGGTTGCAACATTCCCTGATCTCCTGAAAATTTTTAGTGTATAAATTAATTTTATTGTTCACTAATGTACTAGATAATAACCTGGTACTTGAGTCAGATGATTCTGCAATAATATCTTTTCTCCTTAATTTTATGGTGTCATTTAGTATTAAACTTTGTGTGTGTTCCCAGATAAGAGGGAAGGTTGATGTATTTTTCCACGAGCATGAGTAGCTCAGTATCCCCAAAGGGCTTGGTTAAATAATCCGTGGCTCCGACCATCGTCGCCCTGACTCGATCTATAAATCGATCTTTACCAGTTAGCATGATGATCGGGATATTTTGAAATGCGGTAGAGTGCCGCAGCATGGCACAAATTTCGTAACCATCCAATTCCGGCATAGCAATGTCACATAAAATTAAATCTGGTTGGACTTGAAAAATTACACTGATGGACTCTAAGGGCTTGTTCAAGGCGATCGCTTGATATCCCTGTGGCTTTAAGATTGACTCTACAGCTTCACAGATAGTTTTGCTATCGTCAATACATACTACTCGTACCTGGTAATTGTCATCGAATCCTGACTCTTCTCTGTGTGTCGGGGAATTATGAGGAGTTGAGTATACTAGTTGCAGCCAACCCTGCTGCACGTATGGATAGATGGCCTTGGCCACTGTCAAAATATCTCGGTTGAGATGGCGAGCCAGTTGACGCAGGGTTCTTTTACCATCGGCCCAATGCTTGAGCTTGTTGATTGTTGCTGCTGGCAGTGAAGATTCTAGTTGCACCAGATCAGCTAGGATTGGTAATTGTTCAGAAGACTGAATATGTGGATAAAGCTGTTTCCATGTCTGGATTTGCTGTGTAATTCTGTATATTAAAGGGGCAATTTCTAAGCTGGTTAATTGCGGGCTAAGGGTCGCACCGTGGCGAAAAATGAAACTCCCCTGGTGTAAACTCAGCAGATCAAAAAGTGTCTCATACACCAAACTGTGGATAATACTATGCCCTACCTTGGGGACAATGATGTTTCGTTCTATCAATGCCCAGAGATAGCCATACTCTGGTGCATTCTCTGTACCTAGTGAAGCAAGTTGCTGTTCATTGAGTCTTGTCTCGATGCGGTAATGATGTAAGTAATCATCAATCCGCGACAAATCAGTATCACCTTGTTGACAGTAGATAATTTGACCGTTGAGGAAGAAGACGAACCAAAACTTTTGTTCACGCTTCCAGGAATGGTGATGTCTGGCTGTCTCGTGATTTGTGAGTTTGTCGCTATTGTGAAAGCAGGCTTCCACCAAAAGTTGCCCAGTTCGCTGTCCTACTTCAATCAATTGCAGGATACTGCGAATATCAATTTCATTTAAATTTCCCTGCATTTAGCTTGAAGGCTCTCCTGAAGATTCCATTGACGTTCTCTGTTAATTTTGCTCATTCCAGGTTCTACGTTTTTAGCAGATGAATCAGGTACTATTACTCACAATATTATTTCCTTTACAACTAGTCTCAATCAGAGGCTACATTTAGCTACAAATTGTAAACTTTTGTAATATATTTTGGTAAACCTAGTAATAACACGGAAGTCATGATCACTGCCATCAGGACAAAATATAAAGGCATAACTAAATTGTTTTTATAAATATCAAGACGTTTATCTTACGTCTATAAATAGTTTTGTCTGTGTTTATTTCGGAAAGTTAGGTAAAATTAAGACGAATTAGCAGTATTATCTCAGGTATATCCCCCAAGAAGGACATCAAGTACACAAGAGGACAAACGGTGTGCTGTATTTAGCAGAAGTACAAAAGCAGAAAGGCGGCTTACTCGGTGGTGGAGCTAAAACCGAACTGAAACTGCTAGCGTGTCAGCGAACCGACCAGAATTGGAGTACTGTGTCGGAAGAAGCAATTAGTGCTGAGGACGCTAGTAGATTAAATGATGGCGCATTGGTACTGGTGGAATTGAATCCGAATCGTCAAGTGCAGAGGATTCAAGAAGCTGGAAGACCATTGGTTAACATTTTGCAAAATTTTTCCCGTCAGTTGGAAAAATTTAAGCTCAAGGAAGATGAAATTGATCAGTGGAAAGAGTCACTAACATTTCAGGCGCAAGAGATGAATCGCCGGGAAATGGATATGGAGGCTCGTTTAGAACAGTTGCAACAAATGGAGGAAGAGTTTCAACGTCTGGAGTCAGAGAAGCAGGAAGTAGAGACCACCCGCGAGCTGGTTTCACAGTTACAGACAGAACTTGAACGTAAGCGTCAGGAATTAGAGGGAGCTTGGGAACATTTGCGGGGTGAGCGCCGCCGCCTAGAGGAATCTCAAGCAGATACTCTACCGGGGAAGGTTCTAGATGAGGAACAAAGTCGGGTGATGAACGAGTTACTGGAGCGCTTGTCTAATAGAGTTGCACCCACGGAAACTGTCAGTGAACACCTGAATTTAGCTTTGGAATTAGTCGAAAGCCAGCAAGCTACTTTAAACCCACATTGGGAAAAACTAGAGCAGCAAAGAACTGTAGCGACTGAGCAGCAAGAAGAAATTGAGCGTTTAGCACAAACTTTGAGCGATCGCCAAAACGCATGGCAACAGGCACGCGATTTTCTGGAACAAGAAAAAGCTCAATTAAAAGTGAACACTGCAACTCTGTCTAGTAAGCAAGATTATCTTCAAGTCATCAAGGAACAGTTGCAAAATCAGGATCTGCTACATCAGCAAATTCGCTCTTTGGCGGCAACTTATGGTGATTCAGGACTGAGCCAACAAGTTGATGTAGAAGCTTTGGAAAAAATTTCTTTAGAAGAACTACAACAGGTAATACAAGACTTGAGGCATAAGTTGGAAATGGATTCTAGCTTTGTCCACGATCAGGAGCAAGAACTGACATATAAACAAGAAACTATAGAAAAACTGCAAAATCAAATCAAGGAAGCCGCCAAGCCAGAGCAAATCAATTTGGAAATGGAACTTGCGGATGAACAAGACCTCTACCAGATGTTAAACGAAAGTCTGGTAGGGCAACGCCGTAATTTGGTACAACGGCAAAAGTTGATTAAGCAGCATGAGAATATACTTTTGCGACGACAAGGACATCCGGTTACCAATACAGAAGAAAATAACCACATTGACTTGAGTCCGATTTTGTTACAGATCAAATCCCAGCAACAAGAACAGTCGCAAGAACTACAAAAGTTAGAACATGAGATTTCGCAAATGCTTGCGGCTATTGAAATATCTCAAGGAATGATTGAGAATCAAACCCAAGAGCAAGGAGAAAAGCAGCTGGAATGCCAGGAGATCGAAACAAGTTTGCTATCCCTGCGAACAGCAACCTCTGAATGTTGGGCGCGTGTGAATCTTTATCAGGAGGCATTACAACCAATTCAGGACGCTCTCGACGGATTACGCCATAAGCTGCAAGGAATTGCTGAGTCTTTGGCTCAAGTTCAAGAAACTGGTGACTATCATCTCCAAACGATTAATGAAATGCGTGACTTCGTAGAGACTCGATAATCGCTGCTCTACAAGAGATTTAGGAGTGTGTCAAAAAAGAGGAAAGGGAGCAAGGGGACAGGGGAGAAGACCCCAGACATAAATGTAGGTAGGGGCGGGAAACAAGGACGCTTATTTCTTGTGCAAAGCATCTCGGAATAAATATTTTTCCCTGATTGCTGGGAAGTTACAAGTCCCCCCTGCACCCTGCACCCTGCCCCCCTGCCTCTTCGGTCACACAGATGCAATCGCCTTGAACTTGGGCGATCGCACCACCAGGAAATGGATCGGTTTGTGAACGGTTTGGCGCTGTAATTAAAGCTGTTAATTTTTCAATGTGTTCAAAACTCGGTGCGTCAGTCAGGATCTGTTGTAATATCTGTCGCATCACGCGACGTTGCAGCGCTAGTGGTACTGTCTGTAATATCCGACGATTTAACCTCAATTCAGCGCCATTTCCCCTGATCCCCATTTCTTCTGAAAGCTGCACTTCCTCTCGCAATTTATGGGCTGCTTGCTCTAAATATTCTACTTCGGCTTGCAGCAGTTCTGCTGTTTGGGCTAAGGCGGATTCTACTTTGGGGTTAAAATTTCTTTGTAAATATGGGATTAACTCTTGGCGAATGCGATTACGGGCATATTTGACATCTTGATTGGTGGAATCTTCCCAAACTGGGAGATGAAACTCTTGACAAAATTGCTCTGTTTCTAGGCGAGTAATTTCTAATAATGGACGGATTAAGAAAATATCGGCAGTTAGTGGCCTTTGCCAAGTTAGTGCTTGTAACCCATCAGCACCAGTCCCACGCATGAGGTTGTAAAGCAGAGTTTCGGCGCGATCGCTTGCGGTATGTCCGGTAACTATATACTGGTAATTATTCCCTTGAGCGATCGCAGTTAAAGCTTCATACCGCCAACTACGTGCCGCAGCTTCACTATTTAATGGCTGTGTTGCTGTTTCTAAATAAAAAGATACACCCCAACTTTTAGCTAATTTCTCCACATGATTAGCATTAGCTTCAGAATCGTTACGCCAACGATGATCACAGTGAGCGATACCTAAATACCATCCCCATTTAGGTTCTAAATCTAACAGTAATTTAATTAAACACAGAGAATCTTGACCACCAGAAACTGCGACTAATAGCCTTTGATTGCGCTCAAATAAGTGGCGCGAACGAATGGTACGATGTATTTTCGCGTGTAAAGCAGTCCATACCATTTTTGTTATTTAACCACAGACAAACCTAGCTAATTTTTATTATACCAGTGTGTATTTGCAGTTAAAGATTGATCAGCTATTCTTGGCTTTGCATTTGTTCAAAATGTTGATAAATTTGCTCCAATGGAAATTCAGGCTCATCAGGACAAAATTCTAGAGAAAGTCTTACTTTTCCTTTCGTCCAGCCCTCGGCACTAAATTTTAAAACTTCACAATTTAATCCTTGGCTGTACAAACTTTCTTCAGTTGTCCCTTCGGCTCCCAGATATTTTTTAATTGCTGAGATCAAATCATGAACTTTAAATGTTCCTGAAACATCTAAATTATGAAAAATCTCTGGTTCTACATACACAACTTCATCATGATTTAATCGCTCAAATCCATTTTCCATATAAATCTCCTGTCACTAAGTCTATAGTTTCCACAGAGATAGATGTTCAGCCCAAATAAAATAATGCTTTTTTTAGATAGATGTTGTTTAATTAATGTATTAATTAACGCATTGATCGAATAAATACGTTAATATGAGATTAACTCACCCTAATTATTTAGTGCTTACATTTTATCCATATTTCTTTATTCTGACAATTAGCAATTAAATCGAAACTAATAATTATTCATGAATTATTAGACACACGAATGAAGATTATATTATATGTTGGCTCAATATTAATTTGATTTTGCAAAAATTTTGGTGTCAGAAGTTACGCATTTCCCAGAAAGTATTTCATTGGGAAATGTTGTACTAGATCCAAATATGAAGTAATTTTTATATTTGTGCAGAAATAAATAGATACTACCTAGAAAAAAAGCATCATCCATGATGGAGATATCCGACGAAACGGTAGTTGGATGGGGCATCTTACCAGGCAAGATGCCCATACGATAATTTTTTAAACTCCTCGTGATTTCCCATATAGCCAAGGACTAAATAGACGAGTTACCCAAGGCATGACAACATAAGTTAACAATCCCACCATGACTGCGGGAATAATTAATGAAATCATCACAGGAGGTAAGTTGCGAAGCAAGGGTGTTAAAAGTCTATTCAGCACATTAATCAATACAGATACAGCTGCCCAAGTTAACAATGCTGTTTTATATCGAGGTGGAGTTTTGAGTGGTTGACCGGGAAGAGAAAACCAAGCTGATAATCCGTTGATTTCCTGAATATGAGGGTCAGATTGCACTAAATTTTGAGATTGAGTCAGCCAATATTCGCGATCGCGTGATGTCATCCATACCTTCAAATTTTCATAGCCGTCAAACCGGAAGATAATCACATATTCTGGACGCAAGCCTGGTTGTGGGCGAATCACATTTGTGCCTAAATGGCCAGCATAACTCCCACAAACACTGGTAATATTTTTTAACCAAGTCTCATAAGCGCTTTCGCATCCTGGTTTGACAATTTGTGAAATGACAACGGTGACAATGTGATCTTCTGGTTCCATTTATATTAAGCAAATGTGATTTTTAGCCTGAAGCCAAAGGATACCCAGCATTCCCGACTTCAAGTCGGACAACATTGGCAGGAACTACGCCTGTCGGAGGCGGTAAAAACATTCCCCCATTCATCACAACATATATGGCAGTGCGATCGCCTGCTGTTTGACCAAAAGCAACTGCGGTACTGCCAATTACACCCTGTTTGGCTTGAGCGATAATAGTTGTCATACCATTTGGTGTAATTTTCACGACACTATTATAAATGTGTGTTGCACCGTAAAGGTTGCCTTCTACATCAAATGCAAAGTCGTCGATATTAGTTTGTTCAACAAATATTTCCGGCTCACCGGGTGCATCTGCAATGCCAAGAGGAATGCGTAAAAGTAACATTTTTTCCGTATTTGAAACGTAAAGGAAGTTACCAAAACGCTTTAAACCATTAGCAGCAGGAATCACATTCTCTGCACTGCTGCGAGCCAGTAAAGAATGTTCTAACCAAATTGAAGCCCGGCGTTGGGCAGTATCAATTAACCAAATTGCCCCCCGATAGGAATCAGCTGTAAGATACTGAGTGCTGGAAAGAGGGGTAATGCCATTGAGAAATATGGCATCTGGTAGTTTTAATATCGTTTCCACCGTGCCATCTGCGGTAATTAGGGAAACCACTGAGATAGAATCAGCATTCCATCCAGTCGCCACCAAACCCCCATTGCTAGTAAAAGCTAAACCACTGACTTTGCCTGACACACTGGCGTGAATCTGCTGATTACCATCTGGAGTAATGCGAACAATCTGGCCGATTTCATGATTTGTCACAAATATTGTGCCATCAGAAGCGATCGCTAAATTTTCGAGAAAAGTATTAACTGGAAACGAAGTAATAATTTTAGCTGGCACTAACTCCACGGTTGTATCCGCGTAAATCGGGGGTAATCCTGAATTTTCCATATTCACCTACCACTGTAATTGAATTGGTCCACCAAACTTCCGCATTTCCGCAAAAAATTGTCCTTGTGCGCCCCCATCTGGAAGTGTTGCCAGATAGACTGCGGTTTCGGCTCCTTCTTCTGCCGTAAACGGTGCATTTTCGCCTCCCATGTCGGTTTTCATCCAACCTGGAGAATAGGCATTAACCAGAATATTAGTACCCAAAAGTTCCTTACCTAGAACCACAGTTAGTCCATTCACCCCTAGTTTGGAAAGTCGATAGGAAGGAGCTAAAGGATAGTAGTCACTCGAAATTGAGCTAAGAGATGACATTTCGGTGGAAATATTGACGATACGACCGTAGTTGTGAACCTTCATCAACGGAATTAAGGCTTGAGAAATCCTCAGTACCGCCAAAATATTGGTGTCAAATGTAGAGCGCATCGTCTCCAGTTGAACAGTTAATAAGCTCGATTCTTCCGGCTTAGTAGTGGGATTTATGCCTGCATTGTTGACTAAAATATCTAATTTACCGTATGTTTCACGCAACCAATCTGTAAAATTCTGCACACTGCCGTCATTAGTCACATCCAGTTTGTGATAGTCTACATCCAGCCCTTCACTCAATAACTGCTGCTTAGTAGCCAGACCATCTGTTTCATTCCGACTCGTGAGAACTACCTGAATGCCAATTTGGGATAATTTACGCGAAATTGCCGATCCTAGCCCGCGATTACTGCCTGTAACTACAGCAATCTTTTTTTGAACTGTCATTTTGTTAATTTTTAAACAACTTTTAAGTTCACTTTACTGAGTTGGATTAAATTAATCAAATTGATTAAAACAATATACTTCATCGATGGGATTAATAGATTTATCTGCCATTGATCTGAACCTCCTGGTCGCCTTTGAAGCGCTGTTTGAAGAAAGGAGCGTGACAGCCGCAGCCCAAAAAATGTATCTAGGGCAACCAGCTATGAGTGCATCCCTGGCAAGATTACGTATACTATTCCAAGATGAGTTATTTCTCCGTATTGGTAGAGAAATGCAGCCCACAGCCAAGGCGCTGGAAATTGCCCCTGATATCAGAACCGCCCTAGAACAAATTCGCCAAATATTAGCAGTTAGTAAAATATTTAACCCAGCTATTGCTAAAAATACGTTCACAATTGCTAGTTCAGATTACACCAGCTACGTTGTCATGCCCAAGCTGTTGGAACTTTGCCGACGTACTGCACCAAATATTGATTTTCGATTGATTGGTTTTGCTAAAGACTGTGTGGGAGAACTATTAGAGCAACGAGAGATTGATCTAGCCTTGGGTGTTTTCCAAAACCCGCCCAGACAAACAATACAGATGCCATTATTTCCCGAACACTTTGTAGGCATCTGTCGGCGTGGACATCCCATGATTACCCAGGATGCTATCACACCGGAAATCTTCGCTGATCTGCTTCATGCTCTTTTCACTATCAGACGAGATGAAATTGGTGAAATCGATCAGGTGCTTGCTAAATATAATCTCCAGCGTCGAGTTGCTTTGACAACTCCTCATTTACTAGTGTTACCAGAAATTATTTCATCCAGTGACTTGGTGAGTGCTGTTCCATCACGATTGGTAGAATCCTTTGCATATCGAGGTACATTAGAAACTTTTGAAATTCCTGTCAAAACTGAACCCTGGATGATTTCTATGCTTTGGAGCAAACTTACAGATCAAGATCAGGCAAATATTTGGTTACGACAGATGCTGAAAAACGTTTGTGAGGGAATTTGAGGCAAAAGGTGAATAAATTTAGTTCACGTTACCTAAATCTGCTTAAATTCATGACAATGGCTCAAAAATCCAACTACGGAACCGATGACAAAACCAATTCGCATTCTTTTACAAACTACCATTCCTAGCACTGAAGATGACTGGAGTATTTTCCGGTTCTCTTTGTTACAGGATTATTTGGCATCTATTCAAGATGAAGCGGGAAATCCATTGTTTGAAGTTATAGCACGCGATCGCTACGCAGATGCAGAGGGTAACGACCCGATTTTGAGTACACTAGGGGAATCTAATTTTGATCAACTGTGGCTATTTGCCTTAGATACTGGCGATGGGTTGACAGAAAAAGATATTGCTGGCATTAATGCTTTTCATCAACGTGGAAGTGGCATTCTCACCACACGGGATCATCAGGATATGGGCTGTTCGATGTGCGGTTTAGTTGACATTGGCGATCTCCATTATTTCAATACCAAAAATCCCGATCCTGATAACTCTCGCTGGAGCCGGGATGATCCGCATACAACTTATATTTCTTGGCCTAACTACTATTCTGGAGCTAATGGTGATTATCAAAAAATTACTCTGGTAGAACCAATTCACGAACTGTTGAAAAATCCTCATTCTCCTTCTGGAAGCATCGAATTTTTTCCCACGCATCCCCACGAGGGTGGTATTGGAGTGCATCCAGAAAAACTAAATGCGCGAGTAATTGCACTAGGAAAAAGTTTGGCTACAGGTCGGGACTTCAATCTAGTTGTAGCACTCGACAACTATACAGACGCACAGGGTAATCTAGTCGGGCGTGTAGTAGCTAACTCAAGTTTCCATCACTTCGTAGATTACAACTGGGACATTAACAAAGGCTGTCCCACATTTGTGGATGAACTACCGGGAGATGGGATGAAAACAGAACCACGGGCTTTAGAAGATATTAAGGCTTATGTGCGTAATGTCGCTTTGTGGCTAACGCCAAAAACGTATTGAACCTTTCATCATCTAATTTCACCCGATTCGGTACTTCAACCATTTCCGCCTGAATAAAGGACAGGTCTTTTTTTGGACAGGGAAACTAATTTTCAACTTGTTTAAGTTGCTGACGCATATCATCTAGTGGTGATTCTGCTTCATCAGGACAAAATTCTAAACAGAGTCTAATTTTTCCGGTTTGCCATCTCATAGCACCTAATTTCAAGACTTCACAATTTAAGCCTTTACTGTACAAAGGTGCTTCATTTGTGTTATCAGCTTCGACACATTCCATAATAGCTCTCAGTAAATCACTGACTTTAAAAGTTTGTGAAACATCTAAATTATTAAAAGTCTCTGGTTTTACAGAAACAACTTCATTATGATTTAGATGCTCAAATTTATTGCTCATATATATTTCCTCTAACTCAACTGATAATTCGCATAGAATAGTGAATTTTCATAGGTTGTTTTCCCCTCCTCGCTTGTGAAGAAGGGGTAGATGTGGATTGCTTAAAAAAACCAACCGTAGGAATGCAAACCTTTACCTAAAAGATTCACACCCAGATAGCAAACCCAAACGACAACAAAGCCACTGGCGGCTAAAATTGCTGGGCGACGACCTTGCCAACCGCGAGTAATTCGGGCGTGGAGATAGGCGGCAAAAACTAACCAGGTAATTAATGCCCAAGTTTCTTTCGGGTCCCAACTCCAGTAAGAACCCCAAGCTTCATTAGCCCAAACTGCACCAGCAATAATGCCAATGGTGATCAGGGGAAATCCTAGTCCAATGACGCGATAACTGATATTGTCGAGGGTTTCAGCTAGGCTCAGGCGCTGTGGAGAAAGTAGTTCTTTGGCTGTGACTACTGAGGTAAGCTCGGTAGCCGGGACTAAATTTAAAACAGCAGTATTACCCTTGCCATTGTTATTACTTTCTAAGCGAGAAAAGCCATTATTTTCTACTGGGGGTGTGGCTGGTTCAGAAATGAGTTCACCAGCTTTGTGCAAGCGGTAGCCGTTACTCCGATAACCCCCAGTACCCACAGAACTGCCTTGGAGTTGGATATTTTGACCACGAGTGACAATCAGAAATGCGATCGCTAATAATGATCCCACCATTAAAGCCGCATAACTCAACATCATCACACTGACGTGCATCATCAGCCAATTAGACTTGAGCGCAGGTACTAAGGGTTCTGCTGACTGCATTTCTGATGGCAGAGTGAGGGCTGCAAAAGCCGTAATCCCCATTGCTACAGGTGCGGTAACAACTCCGACTAAGCGGCTACGGCTGGTGTTCTCGGCAAACAGATGAACAGCGGTAATTCCCCAAACCAAGAAAAATAGGGACTCATACAGATTACTCAGGGGAAAATAACCCGCTTCTATCCATCGCGCCCCTAACAGAGTAGCTATGCACAAATTAGCGATCGCCATTCCCGCAGTCCCCAAAGTACCAAGTGCGGGCAGATTGGGAAAAGCTGCCCCTCCCCAATACACGAGCATTGTGAGAAATAATACAGCAAACGTGGCATTGTCCAGCCAGTTCTGGAGTTCAACCAGATTCATAGAGTGTTCTCCCCAGTTGATTCATTAAAATACGGACTCTGACTGTTCTGATCCTATCCGCTTAGAGACTCATAGCACATGGTTTTTAGCATCGTTTTCAGGATTACCCACTTAGTGCTTGCTTGTATAGACGCAATTTATCGCGTCTCAGCACTCATATCTGAACTAGGAGAAAGTGCTGAGGAGCCATCTTTTTTGAGGACAATGAAAATGTCGTAACGAGTACTGCGATTATCGCTGACAGCAGATGTCACCCCAATTGAACTGGTGGCATCTAGAAAAAGTTGTTGATTAGGAAATAAACTATTGAGAGCAAAGTTTTTGACAGCCATTTCCATATCCAAGAAAAATTGCCCATTGGTCGGATTGGGTTCTGTCGGCACTGTTTGTTGAAATGGCAGGTACGCGCCTAATGTCTGATCAGGTTTAGGGACAATTTTATCTGTGATGGGAGCGCCCACGACCAAAAAAGCAATATCGTCATCTAACCAACCACGGCTGGCGGTTAAAGTGTTAAAGGGTGTAATCCAGTTAACAACGGGTTTACCTGCAACTGTACTCGGTTGGATCTGGAACTGATATTGGTTTTTCATCACCTCATCCAGCTTTTTCAAAGATGCTTCAGCTGAGTTGCGTAGGCTTTGCCCGTCAGAAGCATCCCTTGCTTGTACCATGAATAATAAACCGGCTCGGAAATCCTTGGAATCATCATTTGAGCTATTGGGAATCACCGAGACAGAAAACTCACCTTGCATCCAACTGAGAAAATCTTGATCTAAATCCATCTCGGTGAGGGACTTGACACCACCTCGCAACTGTTCTGGTGATATAGGCGAGAGAGGATTCTTTTGTGATGTTAAAACGTAGTCTTCCCAGAACCGTTGTAAGTTTCCGCCAGACAGCATCATTAAGGTTTCGGCTGGTACACGGTTTTGCATTGTCCCGGCTTTGTTTTCCACTTTCAGGACACGCTGACTATTAGGATTGAGCCAGGAAATACCCTTGAAGCGGATTCCTTCAGGTTCCAAAGTCATAGATCCTGCTAAACCTTGATTATTTTGCAGTTGGGCTAAAACTTGAGCGGGTAAAGCCCGGTTGGGAGCAGCAGCAGCTATTCTGGCGGCTATTGGTACATTGACATAAAATTGAGCAAAGGGGCGATAATTGGAGATTTTTGGAAAATTCTCGACAAAGCCCCCTACTTTTGTTAGGGATGCTTCACCTTGATATGTATCAATTGCTCGTTCTGTGGCTTGGGGATGATCCGTAATCACTAAAAACCGTTCATCTAGTAATGCAGCTGAAAGCTTTTCCCCTGATTGACCATCACTTTCTTTAATGGTAATTCCCTCATAAGTGCGATCGATCCATTTACCTTGTTTGAGGGTTTTGGGTTCTGCCAAGATGCTTTTTGCTGCTTCTAGGTTGTTCACAGGTAATACCATGACCATCGACTGTTGAGCGTTAGCAGCATCACCATCGTTTTCTACTGGTTTAAGTGCAGGTTGAATCGTTGGTGGAGACAAAATTGCTAAGGTGACTTCATCGCCTACCCAAGGAGCAATATCTTTCTGGAAGTCATAACCATTATTAGTGAGAAAGCGATCGCGCAACTGGACTAAATTTTTATTTATTTCTGCTTGGGTTTCTTTTGTTCCCAACTCCTGCAATTTTTGCCATTGTTGAGGATCTGTAGTTAAAGAAACCGTAAACAGGGCATCTTGAGGAATAATATTTGCACCTACGGGCAAGCCTCTATAAGATGTTTGCCTCTGAGTTAAAAACCAGTATGCGGCACTCCCTGCACCAATCAATAATCCAGCCGCCAATAGTGTCAGCACCAGAGAGGGTTTTTTTGTTTTCTTTTTGATCACAGACACAATAGGCAGGGCCATCGAAACTTATACCTCATCCTGTGTTGAATTGAGCAGACAAGTTTTCTGGGATATTTCCTCTACGGATAAATTCCTCAAAGATACATCCATTACTCCCAGCACTTTGAGGGTATAACTAACTTGAAAAAGCTGCAAGTCATCGGTGTAAGTAGGTGGGTATGGAAAAACCAAACTATATTACGACTCGTAAACACCCATGAAACCCTTACCAATGACCAATGACAAAGGACAACCCCCGCCAGTTAACTTTATTTACGCCCACCTATTTAGTAGTTTTTGCACTCTCCTGACACGACCTTGATTTGTTGTTGTATTTTATGAATACTCAGTGGCTTTATGCTTTTCCATTAGTGGAAATAAGTTTTGTAGCACCCAAATATTTGGTTAAATAAGGCGAAAAAACTTCATATATTAAAGTCAGAGGTCGTCCGTGATGCCAAAACAAGTAATGACGACCCCAAAAAGGGCCAGACACCTCAAAACCTGACTCTAATGCTTCTGAGTAGCCGTAGTAAATTCCTTGAATATCTCGATATAACTCTGTCCGAATGCGAGCTAAACTCGCCCAAATTGGTAGTGAACGATTTTGCAAAAACTCATCTACATGACTAGCTTCCCACCACGAGGTAGCATAACCTAATCGCTGACCAGAGGCAGTACGTAACCATACCTGTCGCCGCAGTCGTGGCCCTGGTACAGCTTGAATTAAGTTTGGAGCATTATCTGAGTTCATGCCAATCAAAGACATATCAATGACATCCACTTCTGTCGGTTCACCCGTCAGTAATTGTAAATGCCTTGTGGGCGAGCCGTCACCTAAAAGTAACAATTGCCACGTTGGTGCTAACTGTGAGTGAGGCAAACTTTTCTGGATAACTTCCTCCCCACCTTGCCAAATCGGAGTGAGGCGATGCCATGCTGTTGGCAATGTTGAGTTGTTTGTGCCTGTAAAAGTTGCTGTCAATGTTCTTTACAAAAGTTCACTTATTACTATAAAAGCACAAAAATCATGCTTTCAATAGCAAGTTGAGAAGTACAAGGATAATTTTTGACCAAATAAATTGTAAAAGGACGCGATCGCGTCCTTAATACTAAAAAATGCGGATGGCGAGACTCGAACTCGCAAGGCAAAGCCACACGCACCTCAAGCGTGCGCGTATACCAATTCCGCCACATCCGCGCTGATTGTCCAGAAATAAAGCATAGCACAAAAAAATTAAAATAGTGAGAAAATACTGAAATTTAGCAAAAATTACCAAAAATTTAAGTGGAAGTGGACACAAATTATTGAAAAGAGGGTATATAACTGACAAAAATATCGTGCCTTGACAACTGAGATGCAAACTGCGCTCACAACAGCCTACTTCGGGAAACTGGCTCCAGACTAGCAGATGCAATATTGTTAATCTAGGTGAAGTACTCCAACCTGCTTCGCTGAACTTGGAGCTGACAACATCATTGAACCCAGGAACGGTCTTATTCGTTTTTGGAGTTTCCCGTCTCAACCGCCGAAGCCTCCAACTAGCCATCTAGCTAGGCAGTTATTAGTTTTCGTGCAACACCGCTGGGATTTATTGCCATAGCAGACCAGCTAACAGTGTTCTTTCCCCGACCTCTGATGTTTCTGTGGCAAGCATATTACTTCTACTTCGGATTAGCCTGTATGGAACATATAGTCAGGAGGGGACTACGTTGAAGCAATTCAAGGTATTAAAACTTATCGTGGTTGGGTTAGTGGCGACACTGAAAAACAAGTTTCTGTCTTCAATCAGGATTGGAAACGGTTAGGACAGATCAATAAACATCAAGTCCGGTTGATTCGACGCTCAACAGGACTAATGATCACTGCGGTGACAACCGCTTGCGTCGCTTCCCTCTCAGCACAGAAGTGACTGAGTTTCCCGCATACCATGTATTTGTATGAAGTTTGACAAAATATTAATTGCCAATCGGGGAGAAATCGCCCTTCGCATTCTCCGAGCCTGTGAAGAAATGGGCATCGCGACGGTTGCAGTTCACTCCACCGTTGACCGGAATGCTCTCCACGTCCAACTTGCCGATGAAGCCGTTTGCATTGGCGAGCCTGCTAGCAGTAAAAGTTATTTGAATATTCCCAACATTATTGCTGCCGCTCTGACACGTAATGCCAGCGCCATTCATCCTGGATATGGATTTTTATCAGAAAATGCCCGATTTGCAGAAATCTGTGCTGACCATCACATTGCCTTTATTGGCCCAACTCCCGAAGCGATACGGCTGATGGGGGATAAATCCACAGCCAAAGAAACCATGCAAAAAGCTTTGGTACCGACTGTACCCGGTAGTGATGGGTTGGTAGAATCCGAGCAAGAGGGATTGCTCATCGCCAAGGATATGGATTATCCAGTGATGATTAAAGCCACAGCTGGTGGCGGCGGACGAGGAATGCGTTTAGTTCGTTCTGAAAGCGAATTTGTCAAACTTTTCTTGGCAGCTCAAGGGGAAGCGGGAGCCGCCTTTGGCAATTCTGGCGTTTATGTAGAAAAATTTATTGAACGTCCACGCCACATTGAATTTCAAATTTTGGCTGATAATTACGGTAATGTTATCCATTTGGGTGAACGGGACTGCTCAATTCAGCGCCGCAATCAAAAGTTACTAGAAGAAGCTCCTAGTCCAGGACTTGACCCAGAACTAAGAGAAAAAATGGGACAAGCTGCTGTGAGAGCGGCTCAGTTTATCAACTTTACTGGGGCTGGCACAGTTGAGTTTCTTTTAGATAGGTCTGGTAAGTTCTACTTTATGGAAATGAACACCAGGATTCAAGTTGAGCATCCTGTAACAGAGATGGTTACTGGAGTAGATTTAGTTGTCGAACAAATCCGCATTGCCCAAGGCGAAAAACTGACGCTCACCCAAGACCAAGTAGTCTTACGGGGTCATGCTATTGAATGCCGGATTAACGCTGAAGACCCCGACCATGATTTTCGTCCCGCACCTGGACGTATTAGCGGCTATCTTCCACCTGGTGGCCCCGGTGTCCGCATTGATTCCCATGTTTACACTGATTACCAAATCCCCCCCTATTATGATTCCCTCATTGGTAAATTAATTGTTTGGGGGCCAGACCGCGCCACTGCAATTAACCGCATGAAACGCGCACTGAGAGAGTGTGCCATTACCGGACTTCCTACTACCATTGGATTTCATCAAAAGATTATGGAAAATCCACAATTTTTGCAAGGTAATGTCTACACCAACTTTGTACAGGAAATGAATCTTTAGGGAGTGGGGAGTAGGGAGTGGGAATTGGGGAATGTAGGAGGATATAAGCCCACCTCTTACCCCCTGCCCCCCTGCCTCTTCCATCTCTCTAATTCAAACGAGTCATCATGGTGAGTAATCCTTGCTGACCCAGAAGAATTTCTCTGATTAAGCTGAAAATTCCTACCCAAATAATCGGGGTAATATCTACCCCTCCTATGGGTTGTACTAGCTTTCGTAATGGCACCAAAAAAGGTTCAGTAGGCCAAGCTATGAGATTAAACGGCAAACGATTCAGGTCTACTTGTGGATACCAAGTGAGAATTATCCGGAAGATAAACAAAAATATCATCAGTCCCAATACAGGACTGAGAATCCAAACAGTCAGGTTAACACTAGTCATCGGTTTGAGCTAATAATTTAGTGAACTAAGAAAGAACTGGGAAAGAACTTGGGAGAAAGCCAACAAATTGGCAGCTTTGTTAAGTATTATTTCTTTAATTTTAACCAATTGAATCCAGAAGAATTTTTTTCACTTAGCACCTTCTTGTACAGACGCGATAAATCGCGTCTCAGCACAAACTAACGCCCCGCTCCGGTAATAGCACTTTTTTTGTAAGACAGCATATTAGAATTATGATGAAGTGTGTAAAAAAAGGTTGAGAACTATGACGCCTTCATTAGCAAATTTTCTTTGGAGTCTGCTTTGGGGTGGTTTGATTGTAGTAGTCCCCGCTACAGTTGGGCTGATTTTCATTAGCCAGAAAGATAAAATCCAGCGTTCATAATGCTTGGGAGAGTCGGTTTGACTCTCACCTCTCGCCGATTGTCTGTCAGCTATCCTAGTTAAAACTCATCTAATTTGCATATCTTGTCAGGTAGGCATCTTGCCCGCCTTAATTATGCAAGTTAAATGTGAAGCAGCTTACCTAACTGCACCAAAAGCAGAAAGTCTTCCCACTGAGGACAAGGTATACTTAGTTGACAGACATTGGCTTTTTTAGCAGGCGGTGAGCAGCTTCAGAAGCTCTCTTTGCCAAAGACTTTGGAGCTTAAATATATTGTGCATATTGTGCCTGATTAGAGTAGTGATTTTAATTGTGACTCGCTAACATAGATTTGATATTTGGAAAAGAACAATGGTAAATTTTTGGCTGAATTCAGCCAGCGTTCTGGCTCAGGTCAATTTTGGGACGAACTCAGCCAGTATTTTAGGAATTTTCCTGGCTGTGTCTGGGGCAGCACTGTATTTTCTCCGCACTGTGCGTCCAGAACTGTCACGAGATCAAGATATCTTTTTTGCAGCTGTGGGCTTACTCTGCGGCTTCATTCTCATTTTCCAAGGATGGCGTTTAGACCCAATTTTGCAATTTAATCAGCTGCTTTTAGTTGGCTCAACTGTGTTTTTTGCGGTTGAAAGTATTCGTTTGCGAGGTATCGCTACTCAACAAGCTAAACGTAACACTCCCATTGTGGACGACGAGCGAGAAGTCAGCAGAAATTATTCCTACAATCGCAGGGGATATGAGGCTGAGGTGGAGGATGATTTAGAACCACTGCCTTATGAAGACGAAGAACCACCTGTCCGTCCCCGGATTCGGGGTAGTAGGGATACTCGTTCCCCTCGTGATGACTACTACGAGGAGCAACCACCCCGTCGTCCAGAACGCCCCAGCAGTAGGGAAAGACCAGAAACCGGAACTAGAAGCCGTCGTCCTAGTTCTAACCGTCCTGTGAGTCGCAACTCTGAGAATGTTGAACAAGAAGATTGGAGTGCTTCTACTAGGCCAGTTGATGATTGGGAAAGTCCAGGAGGGGAAGTGAGAAAATCTTCTCGTCGTGGTACTAATCAACCACCGCGCCGAGACACTCCTGAGCAGGATATCCCGCCCAGAACCAGAAAGCGCCGCCCGCCTGCTGACTCAAGTTCGCGGAGACCGCGCGAGGATGATGATGCCATACCAACTGAATACGTACCATATAACCCAATTGAACAACCCAATCAGGAGCCAGATAATTCGACTGACTTTGATGATGGCATCATTTAATACATTGGGGTGAGAATTAGCTCTGAAGGCGATGGAAAACAATTGAGGTGAAAAGATTTACGCCTAGATTTTGGCTCCAAAAACCAATTCATTGGAGCCTGGTTTTTAGCTTTGCTAGTTTATTGTTATCTTGCAGTTCTAACGAAATACCCATAGGGTCTACTTCTCTCAACAGTCGCTACACTGAAGAACAACCAGCTTTAAGTGGAAATGGACGCTTTTTAGCGTTTATATCTAATCGGAATGGTAGTCACCAACTGTTGGTCTATGACTTGACAGAACAACGGTTGGTTCGCACACCAGGGTTAAATAGACCCCAGACAATTGCTGAAAGTCCGAGTTTGAGTTACACGGGGCGTTACATTGCTTATCTGACCAGCGAGCAAGGTAGACCTGTGGTGGCACTTTACGATCGCGCTACGCAAAAGTCACAAATCATTACTCCTACTTATCGTGGCTGGGTCAGAAATCCTGGAATTAGCCTAGATGGACGTTATATTGTTTTTGAAACCGCTAGCCGTGGTCAGTGGGATATTGAAGTTTTAGACCGGGGACCGAATATTGAGTTAGATATTCCCAGTGGTGCCAGTGTAAACTAAGGTTTTTTCAGCTGATGACAAAGAAATGGTATTAGTTATGAGTCGTTAGTTTTATGACCAATGACTAATGACTAATGACTAATGACTAATGACCAATGACTAATAAAACTATTTTTATACCTATATTTGTTGCGAGCTTGAGCTTGTTGGGTGGCTGTGTTGGTTATCCTCGCCTAGCAAATTATCCCTTTGATCCTGGTGGTCGGAGTCTGAACAGTTCAGCTTCGGAACTAAATCCCCAAATTTCTGGGAGATATATTGTTTTTACAAGCGATCGCCGGGGTAGCCAAGATGTGTATATGTTCGATACTCTGACTCGCAGTTTAGTCGATTTACCAGGTTTAAATTCCTTAGATACGATCGCCTCTAATCCTAGCGTTGCTGAAAATGGTCGCTACATTGTTTTTGCTGCTAGTCGTCAGGGGCGATCTACTATTTTTGTCTATGACCGAGACACAAGACAATCAAGAAATTTAACTAATAACTTGCAAGCTGAAGTCCGCAACCCCAGTATTAGCGCTGATGGTCGGAGGATTGCCTTTGAGTATAGTAACAATGGGCAATGGGATGTTTTAGTTTATGAACAATCTGGACAAAGGTTGAATATACCTCAAGATCCACGTTAGAGGTTGAAGCCTATGACTCTGATTTATTCTCCCCCACTCCCTACTTCTTGCTGCACAGATTCGATGAGCGATCGCACTTGTTGAGTACCTTGGGACGGTTCAAAGTTAAGTGGGAATTTACCCCGAAGGATCATCCGCAAACCCAGAGGTGCAAGACTGAGTAATCCTTTGAGGTCTTTAAAGTAGTTACCAACAACTTGGATGCCAAATTGACGTTCATCGATCCAACCACCTTCTTTCACCAAATCTACTAATACTTTGCGGTGACGAATTGAGCGACTGTCTTGGGCTTCTTTACGTTGAAGAATTTCCTGTTTAATTTTCGTGATTTGCTCTAATGGTGCTACCTCCATTGGACAAACTGAATCACAGTAAAAACAACGAGTACAACCCCACACTCCTTTAGTTCCTTCGTTGTAACTTTCTAAGCGATTTTCAGTTTCACTATCACGAGAGTCAGCGACCATGCGATAGGCTTTAGCCAAAGCATGGGGTCCCACAAAATCTGGATTAACTTCACGGGCATTACATTCAGAGTAGCAAGCACCACACATGATACAATTGCCTGTCTGATCAAGACGCGATCGCTCCAGTGGTGTTTGTAAAAATTCCCTTTCTGGAACTTGTCGCGCTGCTGTACTGACATAAGGAGCGACTGCCTCTAGATGATTCCAAAAACTACTCATCTCCACCACCAAATCTTTAATTACGGGCATATTACCGAGAGGAGCTACTGTAATTTCCCGAATCGTCTTGGCGTTATTCTCCAAAGCAGGGACTTGTGGTAATCTGGCCAGTTCACCAGCAACATTTTCCTTACAAGCTAAAGCTGAACGCCCATTAATTCGCATAGCACAGCTACCACAAATTGTATTGCGACAATTTTTGCGAAAAGCGAGTGTTCCATCTTGTTCCCACTTAATTTGATTGAGGCAATCCAAGATTGTATTGCCAGAATCTACCTCTAAAAGGTAACTTTGTACAACAGGAGAGGAATTTTGTTGCTGCCGAATGATCTTAAATAGAACTTCCATTATCACTAACCAAAATCTTAAAATTACATCACCAGCCTCAGAAATCGTGAGTAAAGGCGGCTGGTTGCACAAATTGAGCTATACTCTTGTTGCCCTTCATTCCCCGCCAAGTGTTAATAGGCTGATAATCAAAGCGCAACTGATTCTAGTTTAAGGATAACCATTAAAATTTAATTTGCTCCAAGCACTACAAGTGATATTATTGTCAAGCTCCAAAACTAAACTCAAATAAGGTAATAGTACCGGAAGAATTTAACTTACTTGTTTGGCAGTACAACCGCAAGTGAGTTGAGCAGGAGAAAGAAGGCGGTTCATTTCCTGCATAGTAAAGATATCCAAACGAAATGCAGTAATGTTTCTCAATATATCTTGATGCTAAGACCAATAGGAGCCATTGCTTGGAAAAATCCCTGATCTACTCGAAAAGGAGAGTTTTTTGTGGAGATGGAACTGCGAAACCTGTTGATAAACATCTGGTGAAAATCAAGCATTTGCCAAATATGGGAAAATTTATTCTTCCCAAAGACAGACGTATATAATGGCTGTCCGCTTTTTGTCTCGTGAGCATAAACCAGCAGGACAATCCTCTCTTAGTTTAGTCTGTACGAAATTAAGGAAATCTGGGATTTAACTCACTTGTCAAAACTGCTCGTCTGAATTTAGATTAATTTTTATAAAAGTCATGGTGCAATACTCACTAGAGCAATAAAGCATGAGGAAAATCTTCCCTGCTTTTTGCCTCCCCAAGGTTAGATATTTAGATTAAAATCTCTCAGCAAGTTAAATTCAAAACTAAACAATTATTTTGCTATTATTAGTTCATGCTAGTATTTAATATAAAATTACGAAGTAACAAATCCAGTACCAATAGCTGCATAAGCATGGTTAATGCTGCTTTGTTAATTTGTAATGTAGAGACAAGAAAATTCATGTCCCTACAGGCAGGACAAAGGTGTATGTCCGTAAGAGCCTATTCAAATACTATGCTGTCCTGTCCTGGAGAGTCAGAGTAGGGAAAACCTAACAACTCAAGGGCAATAAAGGCCAGCACTGAAAGTTGAAAGCCTGCAATTTATTGGGTCTACGACTTATTTGTAGTAGAACTCAAACCTATTGTGAAGGTGGCTGAAAATTACACCGCTACAGTAGCGCCAAAAGAGAAAATCAATTGATTTTCAATGGCGAGTAATGGTTAAAAGTGCCGTAAAATCACCTAAATTAATGTTGGTGGACACCATGACCTCTAATTTGTTGTGGAAGACCATAATATAGGCGCTTGTAGCTCAACCTATAAACAGGAATTTATCCCCCACTCTAGGGTCATGAGTAATCAAATGCTGGCATGAGACAACTTCGTTTATCAGTTTGGAGAGAGTAAGGAAAATTTGAGCGTAATGACTGAAACTGCAACCGCACCATTAACTGGAAAAGCATTGCTTGCTAAGGTAAAAGAACTTTCTAATTTACCCCGCCGAGAAAGAGCCAAGCAGTGTGGCTACTACACTGTTACTAAGAATAATCAAGTCCGCGTTAATCTCACAGATTTTTATGATGCGTTGCTATCGGCTAGAGGTATTCCCCTTAGTCCAGAAGCACCTAAAGATGGTCGTGGACGTGAACCGACATATCGAGTCAGCGTTCACCAAAATGGTCAAATTGTGATTGGTGCTACCTACACTAAGGCAATGAACTTAAAGCCAGGTGATGAGTTTGAAATTAGACTGGGATATAAGCATATTCACTTAATTCAACTTGGTGAAACTGATAAAAAATTGACCTCTGAAGATATCGACTCTGAAGAATCAGATGAAGATGTGGAAGAGTAAGAGTAAGTTGGCTGATGGTTTGAATAAGTTTAAGGTGAAGGCTTGATAACTCATTCCTCCGATTACAGCTAACTGCTAATTCTCTTGGCTGAAATTTTTTAAGATTGTAAAAATACGATTAGACCCCTTGCAGAAGTCACAGACTCTAGTAGAGTCTTGATTAATAAGCAAGAAGTCTATCGTGTTTTTTTGTGTCTATTTTGATCAACATAGTCGATACTCTACGAGCATTTATAGAAGATGCATCAGTGCCGGTTGTAGTGATGACATTTTTTATCAGCTGGATAGGATGCTGGTTACCAATAGCAGCAGTAATAGCGATTGCACTTAATTGGCAACCTACCAAACCTTTACAGCCAGAACAAAAATTACCCTTATTAGTGCCACTTTATCTATTAGCCCCCCTGGTTCTCTGGGGAGTTATTTGGCTATCCGATAAATCTTTTTCAGATTACGGCTTTGTGGGGAATATTTCCCTGTTAAGTTCCTTAACGCTAGGTTTTGGTTTAGGAATAATCAGCCTAGCAATGATGTTTACCTGCCAATTCTGGCTAGGCTGGTGCTATCTTGAAAAATCAAATATCAAGTTGATACCATCCATCTTGCCAACTATTTTAGTGATAGCGTTGTTAGTTGGGGGCATAGAAGAATTAGTTTTTCGTGGTTTCTTGTTCACTGAATTAGAGCGTGATTACCCAGTATGGTTAGCTGCGGCAATTTCTAGCTTAATTTTTGCGCTGCTGCATTTAGTCTGGGAGCAACGGGAAACTAAACCCCAAATCCCTGGATTGTGGCTGATGGGAATGATGTTGGTGTTAGCGAGGATTGCTGATAGCGGCGGTTTGGGTATAGCTTGGGGATTACACGCTGCTTTAGTCTGGGCGATCGCTACTGTAGATACAGCAGAACTGATTACTTATACTGGTAAGGCTTCGGAATGGTGGACTGGTAAAAACAAAAAACCCCTAGCTGGGGCGGCGGGAATTATTTGTGTATTGGGAACTGGGTTAATTTTGTGGTTGTTATCGGAATATTAAAACCATATCCAGGCAGAATTAATGATGGTGGGTTACGCTGTCGCTAACCCACCCTACAATTTTCGGGAATTTATGGGAAGTCGCTGATTGCACCCCACTAATTAGCTAATGAAATGCAGCTGGCTGATGACTGTAGTAATTAGATTATGGGTAATCGGGAGGCTATCGATGACCATACCCAAACACAACAGCATCATGTAAGAGATGGAATAGAGGAACAACTCTCTAGCTACAGTGCGATCCTCTGGGTTGTGCAACAAACGCCAAGATTTGTGGATAAATAATCCTCCCAGACTGACAGCGATCGCTCCATAGAGAAATCCACTGGCGTGCAAGGGATAAACTAGTAACACCGTAGCTGCGACTGTCACCAGTGTGTAATACCAAATCTGCTTGACGGTTGCCATATCACCCTCAACCACAGGTAACATGGGGATGCCAACTTTGGCGTAATCATCCCGAATCATCAGCGCTAGCGCCCAGAAATGGGGAGGTGTCCAGAGAAAGACTATGGCAAAAATTAACCATGCAGCCCAGCTTAAAGTCCCTGTGACAGCAGCCCAACCTACTAAAGCCGGAATTGCTCCTGCGGCTCCACCAATGACAATATTTTGAGTGCTGTGGCGTTTCAACCAGTGGGTGTAGATCAAAATATAAAAGACAATGCCGGAGAATGCGAGGCAAGCAGACAATAAATTTGCGAATACTGCTAGTAGTGTAAAGGACATCACTGCTAGAGCGATCGCAAAAATTAGGGCATCACGAGGCTGCACCTTACCAGAAGGGATAGGACGATGACGCGTCCGTTCCATATCATAGTCAATATCCCGATCATAGATACAGTTAATTGTCTGGGCGCTAGCAGCAGCCAAAGTACCACCAGTAAGAGTTACTAGCAGCAACAATGGATCTACTTGTCCCTGTGCAGCAATCCACATACTTCCAGCCGTGGTAATCAACAGCAACGGGATAATCCGGGGCTTTGTCAGTTGGTAGTAGCTTTGGATAACTTGGAGAAGTGTTTGGTGGTGGCGAGAGACATTAGTCTCAATCATTTTGGCTCTTGTTCCTTATTTTTCAACAACTTTTATGCAGCCCCTGCTCATACTGAGTTGACATTTAAAATAGTTACTGAGACTGAGGGAAGATGAGGAAGATGAGGAGAATGGAGAAGATGAGGAAGATTTGACTTGGGTGTAAGCGTAGTCCAACGCTCCCTAATCTCCCCCCGATTCCCCATCTCCCCTGGCTCAGACTGGCTCAGAAAGTCGAGACTTCTCTTGGGGCGCAGGCGGTTTTGGTTTTTATGGTTTTACCACTTCTAGTTCTTAGGGGTTGTTGCTAGATGTGATATCAAGTTCGTTTCACCACTAAATAACTAATAGCTAATTGCCATTAGTTATCAGTAGCCATATTAGAGCAATAGGAAAACGAATCTGAATTGAGTTAGGCATTCGATCCATTTGCTGGTGTACTGCTAACAATTGCAGTTGAACCAACTGGAAAAGCGTTAATTTCACGAGACGTAGCCCAGTCACGCAATGCTAGAACTGTAAAAGCTACTAAAGTACCCAGCAAAACCGCTCCGATAGTTTGGTGAGATACTGTCAACAACTCGACTTGGAGATGTAACCGGAAAGTGGCCACTCCCAAGACTATTTGTAACATCAACAACCCACCAGCAATATTTGCCAGTCGCCGCAAAGTTGGATGCAGTGCTGGTGTCCGCCGGGAGAAGAATACCACTGCCAAAGTAGCCACAGTTGGCGGTACCAAGCCAAAAATATGGCTATACATCACATTACAAAGCTGAGAATCACCAAAGCATTGGTGTAACGCCCAGCGAGACCCTACCAAAGCACCTAGTATACTTTGCAGGTAAACAAAAATAACGGCACTTAAACCCAACCAAGGTAATTTACCAACAGTGCCAGTGCCTTGATAGGGAGTCAAGGCGATGCCGACAATCAGTAGGGTAGTGAAAAACAATAGCGCCGTTCCCAAATGGGCGGTCACAATATCAAACCGCAACAGTTGGGTGACGGTGAGTCCTCCCAAAATACCTTGGAAGACAATTAAAAACAGGGCAAATGTGGATGCCCAGGGCAGCCAAGTGGGTAAAAAACGCCGATGCCACCAGGATAAACCAGCCAGGGCGATCGCACTTAAACCAATTAACCCCGCATCCAATCTGTGAAACCACTCCAAGAAAACTTGAAGATTCATTTGCTTGGCTGGCACCAGTTCCCCATAGCACAATGGCCAGTCTGGGCAAGCAAGTCCAGCATTCATCACACGGGTGGCACTGCCTATGGCCATCAAAATCAAGGTGGCTATGCACATTTTCCACACCAAGCGACGAATTACTTCCTTGGGCTTTCGCTGCTCGGTTGCCGCTTCATTTTGTTGTTCTAGGACAAATTCATTCATGAACAGTACCTTCCACCCGCTCTTAGTGGTAGCTCTCTTAAAATTTTCAATTTTTAGTAACGACCCATCTACACCCTAACGTATGAGCCAGAGTTTAAAAGATTGGCTTGCACTTATACTTTGGATCACTCCAGCGACTTTTAGCCTGAGCTTTAGGTATTTTTTAAGTTATCAGCAATTGATAAATGAGAATTAATCGTGCTAAGCTCAATTTTCTGAAAATTATCTTACGTATTTATGTTCAAGTTTGGCAGTATCGAATAAATCTCTTGTACCCAAAATTAGTAACTTAGCTGGAAAAATTAATAAAATCTTAAAACCATGAGACTTCATATTTTATTGCCTGCACTACCAAAAACTTGGGGTTGGTAGAGTTGAAGGAGAGTATTAACCCTCGCCCTTCTCTGTTAGATAGATCGCAGCGTGTACAGTTTCCCTGCACTGCGCTCTCGATATTCTTAGGGTTTTAACCTTTTGCACATCTGGACGTAGATATTACTAGAATGTACTCAGGAGGTGATAAAAGTGTTTAACCTGACTTACGAATTCAAGCTCAAGCCAACGCAAAAACAACTATTATTGTTTGGAGAATGGTTAGAAACTCATAGACGGGTTTACAACTATGCTTTAGCTGAACGCAAGGACTGGTACAAGTCCCGTAGTTGTCAGATTAACGCTTGTAGTCTCCATAGTTGCTATATCCTCCCTGCTGATACACCACGCCCAATTTTTGCTAGTCAATGCAAGTCTGTTACTGCTGCAAGAAAACAAAGCGAGTATTTAAAACGTGTGAATGCTCAATCTTTGCAGCAAACATTGAGGCGACTGGAAAAGGCTTTTGTGAGTATGTGGTCACAAAATCATGGATTTCCCAGATTTAAAAAGCCAGGACGGATGCGGTCTTTTTCTTTCCCCCAATTAGGGCCAAATCCATTAAATAATGGCTATGTGAAATTACCCGTGATTGGGGTAGTTAAGTACCGTCAATCTCGCTCAATTCCAAAGGTCGGAGTAATTAAACAAGCGCGAGTGGTTAAACGTGTTTCTGGTTGGTATGTGATGTTAACTATCCAGTGGGATGTTAGTACACCCCAACCAATGCCACACGGAGAAGCAGTAGGAATAGATGTGGGACTAACGGATTTTATTGCAACTTCTCATGGTCTTTTAGTCAAGCGTCCGAGGTTTTTTGTTGATGCCGAACGCAAGCTGAAATTGCTGCAACAGCGTGTCTCTCGAAAATACTTAGGCTCGAATAATTGGAAGAAAGCCCAAAAGAAAGTCGCTTTATTGCATGAGTACGTTGCTAATTGCCGTAAAGATTGGCACAGAAAACTGTCTCATCAAATTTGTGACAGCGTTGGGATGGTGTTTGTTGAGGACTTAAATTTAGTTGGTTTGTCCCGTGGAATGCTAGGTAAGCATTGCTTGGATGCCGGATTTGGACAATTCTTCAACATTCTGGAACAGACTTGTTTTAAACGTGATGTCTATTTTCAGAAAGTAGATGCCAGAAAAACCAGTCAGACTTGCCCTCACTGTGGAGTTGAGACAGGTAAGAAAGAGCTTTCACAACGTACTCATATTTGTTTTAATTGCGGCTATACAACTCATAGAGATGTCGCCGCTGCACAAGTAGTTCTGATCAGAGGACTTGCAGCCGTAGGGCATACGGTGAAGATGCTTGCGGAGGGTAAATTCATTGGAATCCCCACGAAACAAGAATCCTCAAGCCTAAAGGCTTGAGGAGTGTCAACTTAGTAAGTGAGTAGCATAGAGATAACGTAGTAAATTCATTTAAGTAAACCGTGAAGATTCCAAGTTCCATCTGGACATTACTAATTGGTGTCGTACTAACGCTCTTCAGCCTTTGGTACGGACAAAATCACGGTCTGTTGCCAGTAGCCGCCACAGACGAAGCCGTTCTAGTGGATGGTCTGTTCAACACAATGATGATCGTTTCCACTGGCATATTCTTACTTGTGGAAGGTATTTTGATTTATTCTGCAATTAAATATCGTCGGCGGGCAGGTGATAACGACGACGGGCCAGCCATTGAGGGCAACGTACCTTTAGAAATCCTCTGGACGGCGATCCCAGCAATTATCGTTCTCGGTATTTCTGTTTATAGCTTTGAGGTGTACAACGACATCGGCGGCTTTGATCCCCATTCTGTTCATGAAGCCCCGATGACTCAGGAATCTATGGTCATGCCAGGATCTGCGATCGCTGCAACTTTAAGTGATACCCCTCCTAGCACAGGCTCCAACCTCAATCAGGAAAAGTCTGATGAGGCTATGGAAGACCCAGCAACCGCAGCAGTCCGCAATGCTGACCAAATTCCCCAAAAACGCAATGCTCCTGGGGTGGGTAGTGTTGCTCCCACAATTGGGGGTAGTCCCGAAAGAGCAGGTTTACCACCAGAATTACGAGTTAATGTAACTGGTTTACAATACGCGTGGCTTTTCACTTATCCTGATACAGGCATCACTACAGGTGAGATGCACATTCCCGTTGGTCGGGAAGTCCAAATCAATATGACAGCCAATGATGTCATCCATGCTTTCTGGGTTCCAGAGTTCCGTTTGAAACAAGATGCTATCCCCGGTAGACAAAGCGAGATTCGATTCACGCCCAGATTAGCTGGTACTTACGACCTCATTTGTGCTGAACTTTGTGGCCCTTACCACGGAGCAATGAAAACAAAAGTAGTAGTAGAAACAACAGAAGCTTATGATGCTTGGATACAAGAGCAATTAGTTGCTAGCAGCGAAACTCTCAATCAAGCCGTTGCTGTTAATCCTACCGATTTATCCCCAGATGAATTTCTGAGTCATTACACTAAGGACATGGGAATACAGCCAGAAATGCTACATCATATGCACCACAAGAGTGTTGAGTAAAAAGTGGCGCTATGTGAGTTAGGGGTTAACAAGTTCGCGGAAGTCCCCACCTTACTAAGAGTTGAGGGTGGAGATGAATAGCTGGGAATGATCACAACATTCCTAACCAGAGAACACCAAAAAATTAATTTCCCTAATGACTAATGACTAATGACTAATGACTAATGACTAATGACTAATTAACTTATGACACAAACTCAGTTAGAAAAAACTGCCAATATCCCGCCTCATATAGAAGAACCAGAAGAAAGACATTGGCGAGACTTTTTTGGTTTCAGCACCGACCACAAGGTGATTGGGATTCAATACCTAGTTACTTCCTTTGTTTTCTACTGTATTGGCGGCGTAATGGCTGACTTGGTGCGGACAGAATTACGCACCCCGGAAGTAGATTTTGTTAGTCCAGAAATTTATAACAGTCTATTTACACTGCACGCCACAATCATGATTTTTTTGTGGATTGTGCCAGCCGGGGCTGGATTTGCTAACTATCTAATTCCCCTGATGATTGGGGCGAGAGATATGGCATTTCCTCGCTTGAATGCTGTGGCCTTTTGGATGATTCCCCCAGCCGGGATTTTGCTCATCGCTAGTTTAGCCCTGGGTGATGCGCCTGATGCTGGTTGGACTTCTTACCCTCCTTTGAGCTTGGTCACAGGTCAAGTGGGTGAGGGGATTTGGATTATGAGTGTCCTGCTGTTGGGTACATCGTCAATCTTGGGAGCGATTAACTTTATCGTTACCCTGCTGAAGATGCGTGTCCCCAGTATGGGAGTTCATCAAATGCCTTTGTTTTGTTGGTCAATGTTGGCAACTTCGGCTTTGGTACTGTTATCTACACCAGTATTAGCAGGGGCGCTGATTCTCCTGGGCTTTGACTTGTTAGCAGGAACAACATTTTTTAACCCTACTGGCGGGGGTGACCCGGTGGTTTACCAGCATATGTTCTGGTTTTATTCCCACCCGGCGGTATATATTATGATTTTGCCTTTCTTTGGGGCAATTTCGGAAATTTTGCCAGTTCATGCCCGTAAACCGATTTTTGGTTATAAAGCGATCGCCTATTCATCTCTAGCGATCAGTTTCTTAGGGCTAATCGTTTGGGCGCACCATATGTTTACCAGTGGTGTCCCCGGTTGGTTACGAATGTTTTTTATGATCACTACCATGATCATTGCTGTACCCACTGGAATTAAAATTTTTGGTTGGTTAGCAACTATCTGGGGTGGCAAAATCAGCCTCAATAGTCCGATGATTTTTGCGATGGGCTTCTTAGGAACCTTCGTAATTGGCGGGATCAGTGGTGTAATGTTAGCCGCCGTCCCCTTTGATATTCACGTTCATGATACATATTTTGTAGTCGCACACCTGCACTACGTCTTGTTTGGTGGTAGCGTCTTAGGAATTTTTGCCGCTATTTATCACTGGTTCCCAAAAATGACGGGACGAATGATGAACGAATTTTGGGGCCGAGTTCATGCTGTTTTAACCATTGTCGGTCTGAATATGACCTTCTTACCCATGCACAAGCTAGGGCTGATGGGGATGAACCGCAGAATTGCTCAATATGACCCCAAATTCACCTCATTGAATGAAATCTGCACCTACGGATCATATATTCTGGCGATTTCGACATTACCCTTTATCGTCAATGCTGTTTGGAGTTGGTGGTATGGACCAAAAGCTGGTGATAATCCTTGGCGGGGACTGACCTTAGAATGGATGACTACCTCACCACCAGCCATTGAGAATTTTGAGAAACTCCCGGTTTTAGCTACTGGCCCTTACGACTATGGCGTAAGTGAGAAAAAAGTAGATATTCAGGCGGTTTTAAATATCGAACCTGGTGAACCATACCCGACTATTGAGTCTGGCGTTTAAGTGGGAGTAGGGAGTAGGGGAGAAGAAAATTCCCCATTCTCAATTCCCCATTCTCAATTCCCCGGTTCCCAATCCCCGATCCCCAACACAATACATTTTTAAAGATTCATGCAAAGTCAAATAATTGACCCAGCGAAAACTGAACTGAATCATCATCCCGCAACAGCAGATGCTCATCACGAAGAACATCCAGACCTGCGTCTGTTTGGGCTAGTGGTATTTCTCATCGCTGAAGGAATGATTTTTCTGGGGATGTTCGGAGCTTATTTAGCTTTCCGTGCTACCTTACCTGCATGGCCTCCAGAAGGCACGCCAGAATTAGAACTATTGCTACCCGGAGTCAATACTATCAATCTGATTGCTAGTAGTTTTGTGATGCACAATGCTGATACCGCCATCAAAAAAAATGATGCTAAGGGTATGCAGATGTGGTTGACAATTACGGCGTTGATGGGTGCTACTTTCTTGGTGGGTCAGGTATATGAATATGCTCACCTGGAATTTGGTCTGACTACCAATTTGTTTGCTAGTTCGTTTTATGTTTTAACGGGCTTTCACGGTCTGCACGTGACTATCGGCGTTTTGGCCATTGTGGCTGTTTTGTGGCGATCGCGCGTTCCCGGTCACTACAGTAACGAAAAGCACTTCGGTATCGAAGCGGCAGAAATCTATTGGCACTTTGTTGATGTAATTTGGATTATTCTGTTCGGATTACTGTACATACTTTGAGTATTAACTATTAGTTGTTCACTCCACGCGAATAACTAAATCAGCCCTCATCCGGGGGCTTTTTTCATGAATTTTAGTTGAAAATCCACCGTAAAAGCCGCACAATCGCCAAGTGAACTGACATTCCATATTCCCCAGGAGAGACCTTTCCCTGTGATGTTGCAGAAATCGGTAAAGATGTATTACGCTAGGCGGGAACTGATGTCAAGGATGTACACAAAGATGTTGGTACATCAAAAATACTTAGTGCTGAATACATTGGAGAAAAATAACCTAACTAGCTTGATTTCTTGAAACCATTTCCCTTGCGTTAGTAAGGTAAGTAATATCTACGGAGGAAGTCTGTATGTTAAAGCAACTTGTGAAAAGTAGCGCTCTTTTCGTTTTTTTGTTCGCAGGCAATCTTTCAGCTCTAGCACAAGCTCCAGAATCAAAACCTCAAACTCAAGTGTCTCAAGCCCTACAGGCACAACTGCAACAACCTCAAGGACAAACCACTGTTAGTCCCGAAGAACTACAACAATTTGCCAGCGTTATCCCAACTTTACAGGAAATTGGTCAATCATCTCAGCAGCGATCGGTAAAAATTATTGAGCAATCAGGCTTGAGCGTAGAGCGATTTCAAGAGCTTTCCGAAGCCCAGCAGTCCCCTGGGGCTGCACCATCTTCACCAGCAACTCCACAAGAGCAACAGTCTTTTAATCAAGTAGCCCCGGAAATCCAGTCAATCCAACAGGAAACTCTGTCCCAACAGGAGGAAGCAGTGCGGGCTGGGGGGTTAGAACCAAACCGCTTCAACGAGATATTGGTCGCCATTCAGCAAGACCCAGCTTTGCAACAGCAGGTACAGCAGCTGATTCCACGAAATTAGCGAAGCTAAAAATCGTAGGGTGGGTTAGCGACAGCGTAACCCACCAAAATCCTGAAATATCTGTTGCATTAATAAATTCAAATTGGTATTTCGTTTATTTACCAAGATTTTTCTGTATTTTAGCCAGTAGGGTGGGTTAGCGAAAGCGTAACCCACCAAAATCCTGAAATATCTGTTGCATTAGAGTTATTGCGTAAGTCGTAGACAAATTGGTATTCCGTGTATGTACCAAGATTTTTCCGTATTTTACCCAAATTTCCCCAAATTAAACAATATCATGGTGAAGGTAACTATAATTACTACATAAGTACCTGTGACTTCTAACTATGCCCTTTACCTTCACATTTGCTCTGAGCCAAAACCAAACCTTTGAGCTGCGCTGTGATTACGGTACGCGCCGTCTCGATACTAATCACTTAGATAGTCTGATTAATCTGTGTGAAGAAAGATACTATTTTCAAGAAAAAGATGACACCGCAATGTTGCAAAATATCGGCTGTCAGCTTTATTCGTGGTTGGATGGTAAAGAAGGATGGTTACGCCAAGCTTTAAATGAAGAAAATCACGGGACAATATATTTAGATTTAATTCAAACCAGTGAAGCACAGAATTTAAACCCCCAAACTCAAAAAGTGGCGTTGGGTTTAGCACATTTGCCTTGGGAATTATTACACAACGGCACAGTATTTTTACATCTTTTACCAGTAAGAGCAGTCAAGCAACAAAATAACCCAGTTATTCCCCAGCAAAATCGTCCGTTGCGGCTGTTATTTATGGCGACTGCACCAGAACACCCAGGAATTGCACCTCTACAATTTGAGCAGGAAGAGGCGAATATTCTCACAGTGAGAAAAGATCAGACCTTGGCGTTGATTGTGGAGGAAAGCGGCTCAGTGGCTGAGTTGGGGAATTTAGTTCTCTCCTATGCCGCAGATTATTTTGATGTGTTCCATTTGACGGGGCATGGTGTTATTTATACAGAAAAAGAGTTGGGAGGCTATCTGCCGCCAGGTCGCAAAATTAATGATGATACTCCCTGTTTCATCACCGAGGATGAAGTGGGAGGTGTACAATTTACCACCGTCGATGATTTAGCCAAAGCTTTTGGGGTACGCTTTCCCCGTGTGGTGTTTCTCTCTGGCTGTCATACTGGGCAACTTGCCAACAAAGGTACAGTTCCCTCAATGGCGCAGGCTTTAGTGAAAGCGGGTGTGGGTGTGGTTTTGGGCTGGGCGCGTCCGGTGTTTGACAGGACAGGTATTATTGCTGCACAAGCGCTGTATCAAGCTTTGGCGACGGGGGCGACGGTGGAAGATGCGGTAAAAGCGGCACAGCAAGAAATGATAACTCAGGAATGTTCTGACTGGCATTTATTGCGGATTTATCGGGATACTCGCCAGATTCAGGAGTTAGTTACACCACTGCTGACCAGAAACCGTGAAAAGCTGAAATTTACACCACCTGAAAGCGAATTTCTCGATGAAAAAAACATTGTCAAAGTTGCCAGTCAAGGGGAATTTGTCGGACGCAGAAGAGCCTTACAGCGAGGAATGCGGGCTTTGCGGGCAACTAGCGACAATATCGGCGTGTTTCTGGCGGGAATGGGGGGTTTGGGTAAAAGTTCTCTGGCGGCGCGGTTGTGTACGCGGGTGCAGTCGCAACGTCCCAATTTTCAGCGCGTGGTGTTGATTGGCCCTGTAAACGAGGTGGGTTTAATTAACAAGCTGGCGAGTAAGTATGAACGGTTTGCTGGTGTGCCGGCTTTGTTAAATCAGCCGGAAATCCCTTTTAAAGGGCGATTGCAAAACTTTTTTGAGGCCATAGAAGAGACACACTATCAGCCTTTGTTGTTGGTTTTGGATGATTTTGAGCAGAATATCTCCCAAGGGAATATAACAGATGGTAGTCTGCGGATGACTGCGGAAGCTTACGAGGTTTTAGCAGCTTTGTGTGCAGCTTTGGCTGAGAATCAAGCGGAAAGTCGGTTAATTGTTACCTGTCGCTATCTGAAAGAAGATACTCTTCCACCCCATCGCTTACATTTGGAAAGTTTGCAGGGGATGGGTGAGGCGGATATTAATAAAATATATTGGCAATTGGATCAGAATATCAGGTTGCAAGTGAGAAAGCAGCGCCTCCTGACAATTGCTGATGGAAATCCGCGCTTGTTGAAGTGGCTGGTGGAAATTGTGCAGTTACCAGATTTGGCTACAGATGAGTTGCTGACAAGGTTGGAGGGTGTGCAACTCAAGTTTCGGGAAGATATTTTGGCGGAAGTTTTGTTAAATGCTTTGGAGGATGAGGAAAAAAAGTTTCTGGCTAGGTTGAGTGTGTTTCGTCTCCCGGTGACGGAGGAAATAATTAAGAACCTCTCCCCAACTCCTATACTACCAGGAGAAGGGCTTCAAACTTCCACTTCTCTGGTAGGGGTTGGGGGGTTAGGTTTCCTACCCAAATTAATTAGTCTCAGTTTAGTGGAGTCAGCGACAACTTACGCCCAGCAAATTGCCGAATATCGGGTAACGACGATTTTAGAACCGTTGCTGCAAACGATATTAACGGAGGAAGAATGGCAAACTACGCGCCAAGCAGCTACACGTAAAATGTATCAAACTTGGTGGGAAAAAACGGATAACCGTAACGAAGAACAAGGGCGAGAAATTGTCAGGTTGGCGGTGTTGGGACAGGAAAAAGAAATCGCCGTTAGTGTAGGAGATAACATTGCAAATTTTTGGTTGAATAACAGCCGATATGTGGAAGCTTGGGAGATATGCCGAGAAATTCTGCCATTGGGTGAAGATTACCGAATTGTGGGGAGTATTGCTAGGGCAGAAGCGGTTTTTGGTTTTGTTAAGGAAGCGTTAGCGCATTATGAACAAGCCTTACAACTCTGTCCAGAAGATGATTTAAAAGTAAAAGCCGCCACACTACACGAAATGGCTAATTTAAAAGCCCTACAGGGAGACATAGCTGGGGCTGTCTTAGATTACCAGCAATCTTTGGATATCAGAGAAAGCATTAACGATGTCCTAGGCACAGCCGCAACGCTAACCAACAGGGCTGATTTAAAAGCCCTACAGGGAGACATAGCTGGGGCTGTCTTAGATTACCAGCAATCTAGGGATATCACTGACAGCATCAACGATGTCCGAGGCACAGCGGTGACGCTAACCAATAGGGCTAATTTAAAAACCCAACAGGGAGACATAACTGGTGCTTTGTCAGATTACCAGCAATCTAGGGATATCACTGAGAGCATCAACGATGTCCAAGGCACAGCCGCCACGCTGACAAATATGGCTTATTGCGAAGGAGAAAGGGGAAATAAGACAAAGCAGTTAGAACTATACCTGGAAGCAGTCCAACTATTCGGACAAGTCCGCGCTTATCTAGATTTATATAAGACTTTAAATAACTTAGGCATTCGTGATGAAACGAAGGGAATTATTTACCTTGCTCAAGCTGTATGGCTGTGTCTGCGAATTCAAGTCCCTTTAACTAATACAGTAAATACTCTTTGGGCTATGTATGATTATGTAGTCCAAGAGAATGAAATGAAAGCTTTACTGGGTGCAGTAGCAAGGTATTTCTGCCAAATTCGCGGCGAAGGTCATCCCCAGTTAGAGGAGTTAAAACAGCGCAGTTTAGATATTTTAGCAGGTGCGGCTGCTGCTCAAGGGATTGACACACAGGAAGCATTTGCTACTTGGTTTGTGCAGCAAGGGTTGAATGACCACGAATATTTTATACCGCAACTCAAGCAACGTTTAGAGGCGATTATTGGGGATGAGTGGCTATTTGAGCGATTTTAAGCTTTTTCTGTTCCCTGGCGAGGGTTCAGATCCCCGACTTCTCAAAGAAGTCGGGGATCTATGCTTAAGCTAATCATCTAGCAGTAGTGGCTGTAAATCGCTGCTAATTTGTAAATTAGTATCTGCTAAAAATTGCTGATAGGCTGATTCTCCCTCAATCTGCATCTTGATATATTCTGTTTTGGGTAGTGTTCCGGCGCGCAATCTTGCATATTCTGAATAACTGGAAAACTCCCATTCTTGCGGTTGCTGTACGAGTCCTGCTTTGACTGGATTGAGATGAATATAACGAGAGAGATTGATCAAATACTCAGTCTGTGAAATGTGGATACTTTGAAACCTTCCCTGAAACAAGACTCCAGAACGATTAAAACGTTTATTAATTGCCTTTGTATAGGCGAGGGAGAGAGATTTCATGGCATCAGAGAGGGTTTCATCTCTGAGATATACTAAAAAATGATAATGATTGGGCATTAAACAGTAAGCAACGATATCTACTGCTTTACTGATGAGATGTTCTCTGACTAACCTCAAAAAATAAATATAATTCTCACGCTCAAAGAAAATATTTTGCCGGTTATTCCCTCGATTGTAGACGTGATAAAAGTTTCCAGTGTACAAGGGAATTGCTCGTCGCGGCATAGCTGGGAATATAAATGTGTTGCTTTTAGTATTCCCTGAAAAAGTGCAATTTATTCAGATGCTAATTAATCAATCAAATCCCCGACTTCTCAAAGAAGTCGGGGATCTCAGCATTCATTCAAGGTGCGATTCCCCAAATATTAACTCTGCCATCGAAGCTACCACTGGCTAGGGTTTGACCATCAGGACTGAAGGCGATCGCACTTACCCAGTCTGAATGTCCCATCAGTGTATTTACTACCTCTCCAGTATTTAAATTCCACAATTTCACGCCGTCTCTGCCGGCACTGGCTAAAGTTCGTCCATCGGGATTAATGGCGATCGCATTCACCCAACTATTGTGTCCTGTGAGGGTGCGAACTGGCGTGTTAGAATTTAGACTCCAAACTTTAATTGTGCGATCGCGGCTAGCAGTCACGAAATTTGACCCATCTGGCGTGAAAGATAGAGTAGTAACTATCTGAGAATGCCCAGTAAATTCACGGATTAATTCCCCAGTTTTCAAGTTCCACAGCTTAATTACACCCTTGTTATCACCACTAGCTACAGTTTGACCATCAGGACTGATTGCCACTGTATGTATAGAATTATCAAAACGGACTAAGGTAGCCAATGGACGCTGCTGTAACAAATCCCACATCCGAATCCCGTCTAAAGCACCACTGACGAGAACTCGACTATCTGCCGATACAGCTAAAGACATCACATTACTGCCATGTCCCACAAAAGAACGACTAAAGCTATTATTTCTCAGATTCCAAAGATTAATAGTATTATCGCTGCTACAGCTAATTAAAGTTTGACCATCTGGTGAAATTACCAAAGACTTCACCCCAGTTTTGTGGGCTTTTTTAATCCGCCCCACTCTTTCACCACTGCTGGGATTCCACAATTGGATGATCCCATCATTTTCTGCACCACCACTGGCCAGAAGTTGGCTATTGGGACTAAAGGCTAGAGATTTAACGTTTCCGCTATGTGCAGAGAGGGTGTACAGCAGTTGGGGACCAGTAACCGCACTTTTGATTTGAGCGTTTGGTGCAAATTCCACAACAGCATGAGCAGCACGAATGTTTAACCCTTGCCAGACAGTTATCGGCAGAGCGATCGCTGCCATAAATGCCATAATAATGTACGGTTGCCGTCCGGAATCATCACCACTTTTTCCCTCACTCCTCACTATTTTTCCTCACTTTTAAGATACTTACGCCAATCAAATTTACCGAATTATGTCCTTACCGGGGGGTTTTTTCTTAGAAATAGTCAGAATTGGCAGAGTAGGACTAGATGATTGGGAAGGCAAATAATGTTGTACTACAGGCTGATCTGGTAGGGGTCGCCGTTGCTGGATATGCCACAACTTAAAAGCTAGGCTGATCCCTGCTGTCCCCAAACCAACAGCAAATAATGACCAACTATCATTCAGTCCTCCAATCAGGGAGTCTACCAGGCCTACCGTCATCAATACGCTGATTATTGGGTCTCTTCTGTAGGCTGACTTTAAAAAACGAGGTAATACAGCATTCATCACAGCTTGGTTTATCCAGATTACCTTATGTGTAATTTTACTGGGAATACCTCACACATTAACTGACATTTTGACTATCGGCATCTCAATCACTAGAATTTTCTAGATTACTGAAAAAGTCTAGTGATTAACCTTCTTGCAGGTGTTATTTGCCAACAAGTTTAAGATCATACCAAAACTTTTCTAAGTGCCTCTTCGTCATAGACAGAAAATTGTGTAAGGTAGTTCCCTTTTAGGTATTGATACGCTCAAAACCAGCTAGTTGTTTCAGCTGGTTCAAACACTTCTAATTACTAGCTTACAACCTCAAGGCTGATGATTTTTTGTAGACCTATTTCAGGCCTAGCCATGATAGCACACCTTGATTAGTGAAGTACTCAATAACCACAGTCAATAAAAAGCCAACCATTGCAGCTCTACCGTTTAAGCGTTCTGCGTATTCATTAAAGCCAAATTTGGGATCTTCTAATTTGGGCGTAATTGTTGGTTGTGATTGTGTCATTTTCCAGGAACCTCTTTTTGGCAAACGGGAGTTAAAACAGTGAACAGTAAACAATTATCAAGGTTTCAGATGGCATTTACCACCAGAAACCAACTTTTGTCAAAAGTTTAGAGAGTGTGACTCCCAAGTTGATTATTGATAACTGATGGGGGTGATGGCGGTGCTTGAATGCCAGCATCTCTGGGAGAATCGGCTACAGCGTCCAAAAAAAACCCTACTAACACTATGTTAACAATTTGTAATTATTTTTCATATATTGTATAAATACTGGGGCAATAGTCAAGGGTAGGAGTTTCATAGCTTGCTAGTGGGGTTGAGAAAGCTAAGTTAGTAGTTAGTTATCCCGAATACGGAAGTGCAAGCCGGATACTGGCAGGCTAAAGTTGAATAAAAAATCATTAGAGGCGGAACATGGAAATCGGCGTTCCTAGAGAGTCTAAGGATCAGGAGTTTCGGGTAGGGTTGAGTCCTTCTAGTGTGCGGGTGCTGCGGGAAAATGGTCATGCCATTTTTGTTCAGACTCAAGCAGGTAGTGGTGCGGGATTTACAGACGATGACTATCAAGAAGCTGGGGCTGAGATTGTCTCCACACCTGAAGCAGCTTGGAATCGGGAATTAGTTGTCAAAGTCAAAGAGCCTCTAACTAGTGAGTATAACTTTTTACAAAAAGAGCAGATTTTATTTACTTATCTGCATTTAGCGGCTGATCGCAAATTGACCGAGCATTTAATTGATTGTGGCACTTGTGCGATCGCCTACGAAACCGTAGAACAACCCGGTGCTAACAAACTACCATTGCTGAGTCCCATGAGCATTATTGCAGGGAGACTAGCAGTACAATTTGGAGCCAGATTTCTAGAACGCCAGCAAGGTGGTAGAGGAGTTCTCTTAGGCGGTGTACCCGGAGTCAAAGCCGGAAAAGTCGTAATTTTAGGTGGCGGTGTTGTGGGTACAGAAGCCGCTAAAATTGCCGTAGGCATGGGTGCTGCTGTGCAAATCTTAGATGTAAGCGTCGAGCGCTTATCTTACTTAGAAACCCTATTTGGTTCCAGAGTCGAATTAATATACAGCAACTCTGTTCATATCGAAGCCGCTATTAAAGAAGCCGACTTACTGATTGGTGCTGTGTTAGTCCCAGGACGTAGAGCGCCCATACTAGTATCTCGCGAATTGGTCAAACAAATGCATCCCGGTTCAGTCATCGTAGATGTTGCAGTTGATCAGGGCGGTTGCGTGGAAACTCTACACGTAACATCACATACTAATCCTGTATATGTTGAAGAAGGTGTAGTGCATTATGGTGTTCCCAATATGCCAGGTGCAGTACCTTGGACAGCAACACAAGCACTGAATAACAGTACATTACCTTATGTTGTGCAGTTAGCAAATTTAGGCATCAAGGCATTGGAAGTTAACCCAGCGTTAGCCAAAGGCTTGAATGTCCAAAATCATCGCTTAGTACATCCGGCTGTGCAAGAAGTTTTCCCGGATTTAGTAAGTTAATGTTACAGGGTATTAGGTAAGTAAACATTAATAAATAAAAGCTTGTAGTAAGTGCTTTAGTTTTAAAACACTTACTACAGAAGGTAAATTTGTTTAACCCAGGAATTACAGGGTTTAACTAAGACTTCATGAAGTACGACAAAAATCATTGAGATAGTTATACATTTCCCGAAATAATGGGCATTTTCTTTGAACTACATCTGGATCTATATAACCTAATAGCGCAGGTGTATGTAACCCTTTAGAAAAGCGGGTTGATCTGCTATCAAATTCATCTAGGACACTAGAATCTACTAGCGCCTGTGATAATTTTTCTAGACAACAATCTCTTTCACTATCGTACTCACTAAATGACTCTGGGGTATCAAAAGGAATACTTTTTTCTGTACTCAACCACTGACACATACGCTGGTGTCTGCCTTTAAAATCAGGATGTTTAGCTACTGAATTAGACCAATCTGCGATAATCCAAGCTTCTAATTCAGGAGATGCAAATCCCACAAATGTTTTGATATTAATAGATTCTGATATTGATAATATAGCAGCTAAAATTTTTTCTTCTTGCTCAATCGGATTGCGACAATCTAAATCATCAAAAACTAAAATTAAATTACACTTATTTGGTTGATATTTTAAAGCAATAGGTAACTCGATCTTAATTTGTTCAATTAAACTTTGACCTGTTTTTCCATAACTATGTTCCTTATTAGATTTACCACCAGGTTTATTACGAACTGGGGTTTTTCTTTCAAATTGACATCCAGGAAAATTTTTTTCTAAAAAAGGAATCAGTCCTCTAACTTCAGATTCACCACCACCTGCAAACACCCATACTACCACGGCCATCCTCCAATACTGGGATCACCAACACGGTATAAATCACCTAATTCCCATCCTTCTGCTAGTTTTTCACTCAGCATTTCAGGAAAAAGCTTTTTTATGGAAAAATGCATTTTATCTTCGGAATAAAAACAAAAGACATTTTCTAAACAATCTGTGAAATGGTCTAAAAGGTCAGGACTGTGTGTGGTAATAATTACTTGCGTCTTTCTTGCAGCTTTTTTAATCCATTCTGCTAAAATTGGCATCCATGATACGTGTAACCCTAATTCTGGTTCATCAATTACTAGCAATGACGGTAAAATTGGAGAATGCAAAATAGTCGCCCAACACAACATTCTTACAGTTCCATCTGATAATTCATCCAAATAGAAGGGTTCGTATATATCTTCAAAATACCATTCTAAATTTAGAGATAATCTACCAGAACGTATAGGTCGAAGACGACGGCTTTTTGGTAATATAGCCTTTAATGCTCGGTTAATACTTTCCTCAAAGTCGATATCTAGTTGAATTAAATTATCCAATACTAGAGGTAGATTTTCTCCAGATGCGGATAAATAAATATCATTTCCTCCAATTTTTGGCTCTGAGATTCTAATTTTATTTAAATCCATATTATTGGCATTATAAAATTGCCAGTGCGAAATTAATTCAATTAATTCTCTTCTGACTTTATAAACAGGTGTATTTTCAGGAGGATATTGACTATATTCAAGTAGCCTAGGGATGGTAGCAAGTCCTAAAGAATTGCTTGGTATATCTTCTAAACCTTCAAAATGAGTTGTTGAGCTTTGAGCCGGTTCATCATAAACTGACACAGCGCCTTTGCCAACTTCTCTATCATGAAATTTATAATAATAAAAAGGTGTCGATGAATTGGAATCATGTAAATTGACTCCATTATATAAATACTCTTCTCCTATAGAAACTTTCAGATTAGGTTTATTCACAAAAATTTTTATATCAAGGATTCTGCAATTTTTAGAATCTGTATCAATTTGGGTATTTTGAGGAAATTCAAAACAATATGCAAGTCTTACTCTCGCAGGACTATCTACACTAATATCTAAAATTCTGTCACCGCCAATTTGAGATATAGCATCTTCAAAACTACTGACACCCCGACTTTCATCAGGAATTGTAGTTAGGCTAGATTTTAAGAACTTCAAACAGCTAATAAAGTTGCTTTTACCTGAATTGTTTGCACCTATAAAGATATTGAGTTTATTTAATTCGACTACCTTATCTAAAGACAAATTTTTATAATTCTTACTAATCAGAAAATGAAGCAGGGGGTAATTCATAAAACTGCCAATAACTTTGGATAATTATGACTATAAAATACTATATTCTTCCATTTTACACATTGAGTGCTGATGGCAAGTAAGAAAATCTCTATTGAGACAATTTGCAACAAAACTAATTTAGATGCAGCCAGCCTTTTGGTATATTTGCAATCTATCCAAAGCGTTTATCCTAAATGGTGTGGCTAACTAAGGGAGAAAATTCGTGGAATTTTTATCCGATTCTGTGGTGCTATCACGGATGCAATTTGCGCTGACGGCACTATTCCATATGCTGTGGCCTGTGCTGACTACCGGAATGGGGATTTATTTGGTAATCGTTGAAGGCATATGGCTAAAAACTCGTAATCCTGATTACTACCTTCATGCTCGTTTTTGGTCAAAGTTTTATGTCCTCAACTTTGGCATTGGTGTCGCAACTGGTATCCCAATGGAATTTCAGTTTGGCACCAATTGGGCCCCTTTCTCGGAAGCGGTAGGTAACTTTTTTGGCAGTGTTATTGGTTTTGAGGCTTCTTGGGCATTTATGCTGGAAGCGGCATTTTTAGGTATTATGTTATTCGGCTGGGAACGAGTTAATCCTGCCATTCACTATCTCTCAACTATCTTGGTGGCTGTTGGCGCTAACTTATCCACACTCTGGATTTTGACAGCAAATTCCTGGATGCAAACTCCATCGGGTGGAGAAATGGTTAATGGTAAATTTGTTGTTAGTGATTACTTTCAAGCAATTTTAAATCCCTCTATGGTTAACAGTGTGATGCATATGTTCTTTGCCACACTGGAAACTTCTTTATTTGTGATTGGTGGAATTAGTGCTTGGTATATTTTGCAGCAACGCCATCAAGCTTTTTTTGCTCGGTCTTTAAAGATTGCTTTAGCAGCTGCGATCGCAGTTGCTCCATTACAAATATACATCGGTCACTTAAGCGGCGAACAAGTTTATCACTATCAACCCACCAAACTCGCAGCAATGGAAGCCCAATGGGAATCTTCCCCCGCTGGACAACCTGCTGATTGGAGTTTACTAGCCATACCCAATAACCAGGCGCAAAAAAACGACTGGGAAATCACCGTTCCCAATGCACTGGGGTACATTCTGGAATTTAGGAAAAATCTCTCAGAACCTTTACGCGGACTGAAGGAGTGGAAACCACAAGATCGTCCCCACATGGTGGGTTTAATTTATTACGCCTTCCGCACAATGATCGCCATTGGCTTTTTCTTCGCCGGATTAATGCTGTTAAGCACTTTGCAATGGCTACGCGGTAAGCTTTCACCAGAAAATATTTCTCAGCAACGCTGGCTGATGCGGGCTTGGATATTTGCCGCACCTCTAGGATACATCGCCGTCGATTCAGGCTGGATTGTGCGCTGCGTAGGACGACAGCCTTGGACATTATACGGGCAAATTCGCACCGTTGATGCTGCTTCTCATATACCTGCTAGCAATGTTTTAGTTTCACTAACCAGCTTTGCCACAGTCTACAGTCTTTTATTTATTGCTGCTTTGTACTTTGGTAGTCGGATTATTCGTAGAGGCCCAAATCTCGACTTACCAATCCCCGGATTAGAAATTACTAAACCCGCAGTGGAAACCACCCCTGGAGATTTTATACCAGATGAACGTCCGGCAGAAGCACAACAATAGAAAAATCAATCCCCAAATAAACACAGATAAGTCATCTAGATTATCTCAGGTTTAAAAATATTTCCTAAATCCTCACTTGTACATATTCTTGCTCCCTCTCCTTACTAAGGAGAGGGTTGGGGTGAGGTTTAGATATTCCCAAATTTATCTGTGGTTTTAAATATCCTGAATCCATATTTTTGCAAAACATTTCAACAAGAAATTATATGGAGACACTCAAGTATTTTCTCCCCCAAGTATGGTTTGTAATTTTGGCTCTCTTCCTCTTCCTCTACGTGATGCTAGACGGATTTGATTTAGGAGTTGGGATATTGTCTCTCACTTCCTCAGATGAAGAACGCCGGGGCATTTTAATGACTAGCTTGAGTAATATTTGGGATGCTAATGAAACCTGGCTAGTTCTCATGGCTGGGGGTCTATTTGGGGCATTTCCCCTAGCTTACGGCACAATTTTAAGCGCTCTGTATATTCCCATTCTCACAATGGTGTTTGGGTTTATCTTTCGGGGTGTAGCCTTTGAATTTAGAGAGTTATCCAACCGCAAATTTTTCTGGAATTTCGCCTTTGGTGCTGGAAGTTTTGCCGCCGCACTCGGTCAGGGGTTCGCTTTGGGTGCAGTGCTGAAGGGCATTAAAGTTGATGAAAGAGGACACTTTATTGGTACAACTTGGGACTGGCTGAGTATTCCATCTGTGTTGGTAGCTTTGACGTTAATTCAAGCATACGTGTTGATTGGTTCTACCTATCTTGTGTGGAAAACTACAGGAGAAATACAAGCTACTCACTTTAAAACTGCCAAAATTGCGGCTTGGACAACTTTAATTGGGGCAGTTTTCATTACAATTACAACACCAATAATTTATGAGGGTGCTAGGACTCGCTTATTTCAACAACCCCTAGTTTATATCTTTGCTGTAATTCCTGTGTTGGGAGTGCTGCTAATTTGGCAACTCCTCAAAAGTCTCAATCGTGAGGAAGAAAGAGCGCCTTTTGTCTGGACAATTCTTTTATTTATGCTGACGTTCCTGGGATTAGGATTAATTGTTTTTCCTTATATTATTCCTAGACAAATCACCATTTATGAGGCGGCGGCTGATCCGAGTTCGCTGGTAATCATGATTATTTTTATCGGCTTTCTGATTCCGGTGATGTTGTTTTACAACCTTTACCAGTACATTGTGTTTCGGGGTAAGGTGACTGGTGAACAGTATGGGGAATAAATAATTTTTGTGGAAACCCACACCTAACCCTTCCTTGATTATGGGGAGGGGAATTTATGGTGTTAATTTAACTGTTAAAAAAGGTAAAATAAAATTCTGTAAATTATTAATATTATATGAACCTATCCCACTAATAATATTTTGTGAATCCAGATGTGGATGGTAGCCACAAGCGAAACACCGTTCCTGCTAAAGAGGGAAAATATCCTCAAATAACTTCTATTCGAGGTCACTCAATCCTTCAAAACGTCCCGCCATCTACCCCTCTTTGTTGAGAAGTAGATTACCATACTTTTGTATTAGTGGGATAGGTTATGGGTAGACGAAAAGCAATTATGGGGTGAAAAGTGCCACGTGCCACTGCATTCATGCAGAAATTCTAGTTCGATATCAAAAAGGCTATAACGTAGATATAGTAAGCATTTCCAGACCATCTTGCAGGTTTTTACTTCTATCTCGGCTCACTACCTTAATGCTTTATAAGAGCTAATCGTTGAGTTTGGTTAGGTTCAGTAATATTTGTAGGCCTGTAATCCGATCGCCTAGTTTTTCTCGCTCTTCCTTTTCTGGACGGGTGATGGGGATGATGGCAAGTCCTTCTGCTAAAAGGGTTTTGGCTCGTTCAATGTTGCCTTCTGCGGCTTCTAGTTCAGCGAGTTCGATACAGGCGGAGAAGTTGAGCTTTTGGGCGAAGGATTGCTCGAAGTGTTGTTTGGCTTGTTGGATATTGCCAACCGCATAACGACAGAAGCATCCAAATTGATAGTAAAAAAATCCTCTTTTTTCCAAGTCAAATTGAATAGCCTTCTCGAAATGATTTTTGGCTGTGATGTAGAATGATGAACCTTTGGCTTGGTATGATTGTGCCATGAGCGAATGGCACTAAGATAAGCCGAAAGCAATTTGAGATAAGGGTTTAAAGGATTGAGAGTGAGTAAAAGTGTGGGAGAAATAGAGTCAGAAAACTAATTCGCGGAAAGTTTACGCGAATTAGTCAGGAA
>NZ_CAWQOY010000099.1:0-72170 GCF_963896525.1 Nodularia sp. LEGE 04288 | reverse complement strand
CCCAATTTTGTTGTGGGATGGGTGTCCCCACCCGTCCCCTATCCATCCCCACCCCACAATATGGATAATTGATTTCTTCAAATCTTTTTGTCCCTCCTATCTTTCTCATTTCCCTAATCTGCTATTGTTTCTCAAATGAGGTAATGGGTGAGAATCAGATGTTTTTTCGGAAAATTCACATATAGAATTAAAAGGGCAAAAGCGGCAGTGATTACCTGGATTAGGAGGAAAAATTTGACTGAAATTACTGGTTTTCTCCTGATATTTTTGTAAATCGTATTGATGCTTATTGGCAATATTTGCTAAATCTAACTTTAAAGATTCTAATTCCCGATTGTTAATCCTAATTAAATCGGATTTTTTACACATCTCCAGATTATAAAATGATGCTACCGCTTGTAGTCCAGGATAAAGATAACGCGCGGCTAGTAAATAAACTAATGCCTGTCGCTTGTCAAAGGCAGATTTACCAGTTTTAAAATCTAAGATATGCAAAGTGTGATCAGATTCACTGAAAACGCAGTCCATCGCTGCATATAAGCGGAAATGAACATCTTCCTGTTTGACAAAAATTGGTTTGGGAAAGCCTTCATCCCCTCGTGTTAATTGGAGAATGTGTTTATTTAACAGTAACGGGGCATCATGATATTTTTGCAAAATTTGCCGCACGCGCTGTTGTACTTGCTCAGTTGAGTTGTTTAATTTGAGTAACTGGGCAACTTGATCTACACCGTCTGATTGCTTTAACAGATGTCTATTATGATGGAATTCATACACGCCTTTTTGGGCGAGGATACCAATCCTTTGGGGTGCAGTAGCCTTACCTAACAGCGCTTTAACTTGTGGTTCATGTTGACGCGCTTTAATAAACCCCCTCCTCATCTGGCAATGCCAACGTTCTTGTCCTGTTGCTGGGGCGACTAAAGACCAAAGGTGATAACTGGCAAAAGGTCGATTAGTAAATGACATTGCTCAATATCAGTGAGAAAAAATACGTTGGGGGAGACTTGCGGCTACGCACGCTTTAGGGGAAGCTTCCTATAGTATTCAAGATATCCGGGAGAAAGGGGCAACAATGAGCGCTAGTAGCAATTCCAGCAAAATAAAATTTGGTACTGACGGTTGGAGAGGAATTATAGCCGATGATTTTACTTTTCCCAATGTGCGGAAAGTAACAAGAGCGATCGCAAGTTACCTCGAAACAGCCTACACAAAAGATAGACCAGTTCTTATTGCCTACGATACTAGGTTTTTGGCTGACCAGTTCGCTCAAACAGCAGCTGAAGTCTTGGCAGACTTGGGTTGGACTGTAAAAATTACTGATCGGGATTGCCCTACACCAGTAATTGCCTACAACGCCCGGCTGCTAAATTCCGCAGGGGCTTTGATGTTTACCGCTAGCCATAATCCAGCACCTTACTGTGGAATTAAATATATCCCTGATTATGCTGGGCCTGCCACTCCAGAAATTACTGATACCATTGTGGCGAACATTGAAAGTGCCTCAGATGCGCTGCCTGGGAGTGTTCCGGCTGGGGCGATTTCTCTGTTTAACCCCAAACCAGAGTATCTCAAGTTTATCTACACCTTACTGGATGTAGAACGCATCAAGAGTGCGAATTTAAAGGTGAAGTACGATGCCCTTTATTCGACTTCTCGCGGTTACTTAGATGAAGTTTTGCAACACTGCGGTTGTCAGTTAGAAAGTTTTAATACTACTCGCGATGTGCTATTTGGCGGTGGAATGCCCGAACCCAAGGGTGAACAACTAGTTGGGTTAGTGGAGGCAGTAAGAGCCGATAAAGCCGATTTGGGCTTGGCTACAGATGGCGATGCCGATCGCTTTGGTATCGTTGATGAATTAGGAAATTTTCTCACCCCCAATACTGTGCTGTTATTACTAGCACGTCATTTAATTAAAAACAAAGGTCAGAGTGGCGCGATAGTCCGCACTGTGGCGACAACTCACCTTCTGGATAATTTCGCAGCTAAATATGGGTTGCCAATTTATGAAACTGCCGTTGGTTTTAAATTCATCGGTGAGAAAATGCGGGAAACTGCCGTGCTGATTGGGGGTGAAGAATCAGGCGGTTTAAGTGTAATTGGGCATATTCCCGAAAAAGACGGGATTTTAGCCGATATGCTGGTGGCAGAAGCGATCGCCTATGAAGGTAAACCCCTGAGTCAATTGGTCAAAGAAGCGATCGCCGAAGCTGATGGTCCGCTTTACAATGACCGTCTAGACTTGCACCTCACAGAAGCACACAAAACTGCTGTGATCGATTCCTTTACTAAAAATCCTCCCTCAGAGGTAGCCGGGATTAAAGTCAAAGAAGTCGGACGCAAAGATGGAATTAAGCTGTATTTAGAAGAAGGTAGCTGGATTTTGCTGCGTCCTTCTGGTACAGAACCTCTGGTACGCGTTTACATGGAAACCAACTCGGCTGAAAAACTAGCCAAAGTTGCTCAAGAAATGCAAAGTGCGATTGGTAAATTAGAAGCAGTCGCAGTTTAAGAAACCTCACCCCCAGCCCCTCTCCTTGGTCAGGAGAGGGGAGTATGAATTATTATGAAAACTTTGATTCCTATTTTTATATCTCTAGTTGTGGCTATTTGGGTAGTAGCGATCGCCATTATCTCAGTTCAAAATGCCACACCTGTATCTTTAAAATTCTTAACGTTTCAAACGATTCAAATACCAGTAGGTTTAGTCCTGGCTTTCAGCGCCGGAGTGGGTTTAATTGGTATGTCATTACTGCAACCCCTCTGGGGTCTTGTGGGTTCTGGACAGGCTAAGTCTAGGTTAGATGATGATACTGAGTTTTTTGTTGATGATGAAGATTTTTAGTCCTTTCTCACGCAGAGGCGCAGAGAAGGAAAGAGTTATGGGAAAACTAGAGGCGCTTTTGCAAGTCCTGTGAGATTTTTCACCCGTGTCTGATTTTGTATTTTTAACAAATGTCCCTTGCAGAATAAACTCATAACGAGTATGATTTAATAAAGGATACAAAAAAACGAGTTAAGTAAACTTTTGATCATGAGAGTTCAAGAAATTCCATTGCATCAAATTAAACGGCCGTTACCCCGTGTAAACGATCCCAATAAAGTCCAAGCCTTAATGGAATCCATTGCAGCTATTGGGCAGCAAGAACCCATTGATGTCCTAGAAGTAGAAGGACAGTATTATGGCTTTTCTGGTTGTCACCGTTATGAAGCTTGCCAACGCTTAGGCAAAGAAACAATTGTCGCCAGAGTCCGTAAAGCTCCACTTAGCGTCCTCAAGATGCATTTAGCGTGATAATAGAAGTTAGATGTGAGATTTCTCAAACATATAACCAATTAGGAGAAAAATATGTCACCTCAAGCAACAGCCAAAAATGTAAATATCGGTATTGATGACGCAAGTAGGGCTAAAATTGCCGAGGGGCTGTCTCGCCTATTGGCTGACACCTATACACTGTATCTAAAAACTCATAACTTTCATTGGAACGTTACCGGGCCGATGTTCCAAACTTTACATTTAATGTTTGAGACTCAGTATACAGAACTAGCTTTAGCCGTTGATTTAATTGCCGAAAGAATCAGAGCATTGGGACATTATGCACCAGGAACCTACAGCGAATATGCCAAACTGAGTTCAATTCCAGAAACTCCAGGAGTTCCCAAAGCCAAAGAAATGATTAGCTTGCTGGTGGAAGGACAAGAAGCAGTAGTCAGAACTGCACGTTCTATTTTTCCTCTATTGGAAGAAGTCAACGACGAACCCACCGCCGATTTATTAACTCAAAGGATGCAAGTCCACGAAAAAACCGCTTGGATGTTGAGAAGTTTATTGGAAGAATAGGGAGTGGGGAATTTTGGATTTTGGATTTGCGTTAGCGAAGCGTACGCAGCGCAGCGAGTATTTTAGATTGTAGTCTAATCCAAAATACGCCTTATGTGAATTAAAAATGCCCAAGCCATAGCAAGAGTTTCAGGTTGTGGTTTAGCCAAGGTGTTTAAGTATATTGACGTATTTACGACTTTCCAGACTCCAACTCACATAAGCCGTAAAATCTAAAATCCAAAATCTAAAATCTAAAATCTAAAATTGATTGACTAATGACTAATGACACCCAAAAGTTGCAAAATTTGATGCAGCGTGTAAGTATTTCTAGTTTTAAAGGGTTGAGTCGTGATGCTGGTGTCTCAGAACGGCAAATTTTGCGGCTGCGACAAGGGAAACTAGAACAGATGCGGGTGGATGTGCTGTTCAAGTTATCGCAAGTTTTAAAGATTTCATTGAGTGAATTAATAGAAACTTTTTCACCACTCTCTTGTAGAGAAGCGATTAATCCCGTTTCTCCCCACTCCCCACCCCCTAGCCAAAAAGAGATTGCAGAGTTAAAAGCAGAATATCAGCGATCGCAACTGCAATTAGAGCAACAACGAGAAATATTAACACAAGAATTCCAGCAGTCGAGTTTACAATTGCTGGAATCTTTATTATTACAATGGCCGACAGCAGCCCAGAAAGCTCAAGAAAATCCCCAGTTAGCAGCAATTAAAATTGTGCCTTTAGTGCAGAAGCCCTTAGAAAGATTATTACAGGAGTGGGGAATACAAGCGATCGCACCAGTAGGAGCAGAAGTACCATATAATCCCCAAATCCACCAATTCATCGAAGGAACAGCACAACCAGGTGAAACAGTGAAAGTCCGTTACACTGGCTATCTACAAGGCGAAAAGCTACTTTATCGAGCCAAAGTCAGTCCAGTTTGAAAGGAGATGAGGAAGGTAAATTTCCCTACTCCCCACTCCCTACTCCCCACTCCCCAATTAAGCTGGATAAATCCGCAAACGCCGATTGGGTTCTTCGCCAAAACTATCAGATTTGAGTCGATAGTGTTCTACCAACTCATGCTGCATTTTGCGTACCGGCGAAGAACGAGGCAATAACTCTACTGGTTGTCCTTTAGGAATTACAATCTGCTCTACAGCCAGTCTGGCTTCTTCTAGGGCATCCATCTCATCATCGGTGCCACTGTGCAGAAACAATTGCAGTTCCCGGTCATCGGTCATATCCGGATCTTCAATGTTCAGCAACCGCCGTAAACCACGAGTGATCTGGGGAATTGTACTGGACTTAATCATGTGAATTGGCACATGACGAGCTTTGGCCATTTGCCGTAATTTAGCCTGGTTTTTGACGTGCGATCGCAATGCCAAAATTGCATCAGCAGTATCAATGTCTTTTGTCAAGACCACTGGCAAAGTTAATACACCAATCACCTGCTCTAATTGGTGGCGACTCACACCATAGGGGTAAATGTGTAGCGGCAAATCTTCACCATTTGGCCCTGCGTGTCTACTGGCCTTGACATCAAAACTCTCAGAGTAGTTGAAGGATTCATCCAGCAAGCGGTCAAACTCACTACGTCCAGTCATCCGCTCCCGCTCTAAAGACAAAGGAGGCAATGCTACCATTTGTCCTGATGAACGCCAGCCATTAGTCGGTCGCGCTGGTGAGAAAGAATCCTCACTTGTAGAAACCTGTCCACCTCGACCATTGACCACTGATAACTGTCGTGTCATCGCCACCTTGCCTTGGTCATCAACGGTTCTGGTTTGTGGGCTAGGCTGACGGCCTCTCAGCAGAGTATCTACCGTATCAGCCACACTTTCGTGTATTACCCAGCGTTTCCGTTCCAACATTTCCACCGCAATCTCAAAAGTGGGAGGAGCTTTGCGTTCCAAAACCGTCTTTTGACTGCCGCGCCTTCTAGCTTCATCATCTCCTAGAGTCACAGCCTGAATCCCGCCAACTAAATCAGAAAGAGTGGGGTTTTTAATCAGGTTTTCGATTTGGTTCCCGTGGGCAGTACCGACCAATTGCACACCCCGTTCAGCAATGGTACGCGCCGCTAAAGCTTCTAGTTCTGTACCAATTTCATCAATGACGATGACTTCTGGCATATGGTTTTCCACTGCCTCAATCATCACCTGATGCTGAAGTTCTGGTTTTGCCACTTGCATCCGCCTCGCACGACCAATAGCGGGGTGAGGCACATCACCATCCCCGGCGATTTCGTTGGAAGTGTCAATAATTACGACACGCTTATGGAAATCATCTGCTAAAACACGGGCAATTTCTCTTAAAGCAGTAGTTTTCCCCACACCCGGCCGCCCCAGCATGAGAATTGATTTACCAGTTTCCACCAAATCGCGGATCATGCCAATTGTGCCGAATACTGCCCGACCCACGCGACAGGTTAAGCCAATAATCCTACCGCTACGGTTCCGAATAGCACTGATCCGATGCAAAGTTAGCTCAATTCCGGCTCGATTATCTCCGCTAAAGGTTCCGATTTGCTGAATGCAATCATCGATTTGGGCTTGAGTAACGGGTGTTTCGCTCAGATACTCAGCTTGGTTAGGAAAGCGAGCCTCTGGGCAACGACCCAGATCCAAGACCACTTCAACTAAACTATCTCGTTGGGGATGACTCTCTAGGACTTCTCGCAGGTCTTGGGGCAAAATGTCTAATAACTTTTGAAGGTCTTCTTTAATCGTCATGCTTTCTATGGTGACGTTTTTAGAGATAACGTTTACACGCTCGCGCAGCCGAAGTGAACGAGCGATTAGCGCTCCTGCTGTGACTTGATCTGGGAAACCAGGGAATGGGCAAGCTTGACTGCTGGCCAGAGTAATTCGGGTTCTGCTTCGAGGCGAACTTTCGCCTTCACACTGGTTTGACTCACCTCCTGATTCTCTAACTGATCGAGAATTGGTGACAGCAGCACACGGGCGTAGCTACCGTAAGCGATTCCGGAAACATGGGGCTGTGGATGGTACTCTGCACTTTTCAATAGTCCCATTGCCTTTAACTTAACAATGGTGTAGCTATTAGTGCCACCTGCTAACTGCACATATCCCGGTAATTTAGCTGTCAAAACTTTCTGCCCTAGTTTCACCGTTGCTAAAGTAGTGCCATCTCCAATATCACCACTCATAGGACGGCCATCTGTCTGCCAAATTAAGGCACCAGGCAATGGGGTAATTAGTTCAGTAATTGCTTTTAGGTAGTCAATCATGCCCTCGCCATCGGGACAGCTAATGGCTACTACCTTTAGTTGGTCAGCCCACGGTGAGAGTGTTTGCCATAATTGCCGAAACTTTGCCAGGTGTCCGACTTTTGTGTGAATTTCTACGGCATCTACGACCTTTGACATTACGAATGGCGCGATCGCGCCAGCGCTCGACATATATGATTTTGTATAAATTTTACCATAAGGACAAACAGGTATGCAACGTCCACAGCCGTAGCACTTTTGGGCTTCAACTCCCGAAGTGTTTACACTGAGCGACTCGTGCCGAGCGGAGCCGAGGTAAGTCGAAGTGTCATCTATCCGGTTAAATGCGATCGCTTGGGCAGGGCAAATCGTTTCACAGGGTCTAGGGCAATCTGCGGGGCATTCAGTAGAGTTAAACTCTGCTTTGCGAAAATGGGGGTCTTCTCCATCGTTCAGGCTGACCATTAAAAAAGGTAAGTTGCCTTTATAGCCATAACCTCGCGCCTTGGCATCCTCTAGCAAATGCCTGGCTACTTGCAACCCTTCCTGGGCTGCTGCGATTACAGCTGGATCAGCTGCCACATCTATACAGTCAGCACCTGCCAATGTATAGGCTAACGTTAAACTTCTGACGGATGGCAGATGTTGGAAGCTGGCTCCGCAGATCAGCTTGAACCAGTGTCCTTCTTTCAAGGATTGTAAAGGGGCGAACAAATCAGTCACATTTCTATTATGCGGTTACGGGACTAAAAATAGTAGTCTTTAATATAGAAAAACTATTAAACTACTCCCACCTATTTATCGGCGAAGGTGGCAGCTTTCAGAAGCCCTGAAAATTTGAACAACTTTAGTTGTCCGTGGGCGGATTAATTATGTCAATTTTATTACCAATTTGCCAAATTTTTCCAGTCTCTGATCGTGTTAAACGTGTATTTACACTCAAGCGATAAAAATGATTAAAGTACGATGAGTCTACCCAATCTGGTAAAGTTGCTTGTCGCTGCTGCACAAAGATTTTTTGAAAGTTTGGGTAAGCTTCTCCGGAATCAGGATTGCGTGTTGGGACTATGCAACGCTGACACGGGTTGACCCCAAATAAGCTGACATCTCCCACTCGCAAGGAAACTAAATCGCCTTGTTGACTAAATAACTGATCTTCCCAAAATGCTGGTACACCACCAACTTCAATGTTGGCACGGATGCGGCGACGCAGATCATCAACGTTCACACCAGGGAACCAGGAAGCTACTTCTGTTAAAGTCGCTGTACTAATTACTGTTGGCCCTGGTGAGTTGATATCGTCGGGAAAGCCCATGACAGGATTTTGCCCTAATGTCACGGCAAACCCCAGAAAATCACTGAGGCTGGCCGCTATCTCTTGCTGTTCTTCTTCTAGATGAAAGACTCGTGGTGAGTTCTCCTTGGGGGTTTGCAGCGAGATGGTGCGATTGAGAATGTCAAACTGTGATCTAATTAAATGGATTTTACGATTGCCCTTGCCATTGACAAACTTACCCTGTCCGTCAAAAATGGCAAACTCGCGGTCATATTCTAGTGCGCCACTGGCTAGAATCTTTGCTTGCTCAACTTCAACGCCATCCAGTGATTTAATCGGGTAAAGTAGAATTTTGGCTAAGTATGGCATTAATCTATGGATACAATGGTGGTTTATCAAGTCCACCAATATTATTGAGAGGCCAAAAGCGGAGTACAGCACGACCGATAATATTGCCGCGAGGTACAACACCCCAGCAACGGCTATCGTAGCTACTGTTGCGGTTATCACCTAAAACTAAGTATGAGTTAGGGGGTATAGTTTCGGGTTGTGCCAAATAAGCTTGCTGCGCTCCTGACGTGCAAACATCAATTGCTGTGCGCTGCTCGGAATTCAGGTATTTGACTTCCTCCAGGGGTTTATTGTTAATATATACTCGGCCATCCTTGAGTTCTACTTTTTCTCCAGGTAAGGCGACTATACGTTTAATAAATGCGTCGTTGTATTGTTCGTCTTGTAGTGTTTTTGTAGGAGAAAAGACTACTATATCTCCCCTCTGCGGTTCAGAAAACCGATACTTCAATTTATCGACAATGATCTTGTCTGCCTCCCACTGGTTTGGTGTCCCATTCAGTGTAGGTTCCATAGAGCCAGAAGGAATCCAGCGAGCTTCAGCAACAAAAGTACGAATGCCCAGGGCTAGCACAATACTTAATACAACTGTTCTGGCTAGTTCTGCGAACCAGGAATTATCGGGTTGTTGACTAGAATTATTATTAGACACTTGATTTCGCATGAAACTACTGAAGTAAGGGAGGAGTGCAGTATTGAACTCGTTCGGGGAAACTATATTCTTTTATCTTAACGAGTAAATTCTGATTTTCTGATTGAAGTTAGGATCTATGGCTCACGCCACGCTTCGCTATCACAGAGGGATTGATCAGTTAAAAATAAATTTTTTCTTGACGATATGCAAAAATGCATGACGATGAGCGGAATCAAGTTTAACCTAAAAGCAGAAGTATCTGTTTAAATCCTGTTTACCTCATGTCATTTCCCCAAAGTTTACTGATTCGCCACGCTAGTATTATTCTCCCTGATGGTGAATTAATGGTGGGGGATGTGCTGACGCGCGATCGCCAAATTGTGGAAGTTGCACCAGAAATCTCCCCGGATACAACAACTAGACAAATTGACGCACAAGGGTTAACTTTGTTGCCGGGAGTCATTGATCCGCAGGTGCATTTCCGCGAACCAGGGCTAGAACATAAGGAAGATTTGTTTACAGCCAGTTCTGCCTGTGCTAAAGGTGGTGTGACTTCCTTTTTGGAAATGCCCAACACGCGCCCCCTGACCACTACCCAGGAAGCTTTAGACGACAAACTACAACGCGCCTCCCAAAAGTGCGTAGTGAATTATGGCTTTTTTATTGGGGCTACACCTGAAAATTTGCCAGATTTACTTTTAGCCCAGCCGACACCGGGGATTAAGGTGTTTATGGGGTCGATGCATGGTCAATTACTCATGGATCAAGAAGAGGCACTAGAGGCGATATTTGCTCAAGGTCGTCGTTTAATTGCTGTTCATGCTGAAGACCAAAGCCGAATCAACCAACGTCGCCAAGAATTTGCGGGTATTCATGATCCGGCAATTCATTCCCAGATTCAAGATCATGAAGCGGCACTTTTGGCAACCCAACGAGCATTAAAACTTTCTAAAAAATATCAACGTCGTCTGCATATTCTGCATCTATCTACAGGAGTAGAAGCTGATTTGCTGCGTCAGGATAAACCTAGTTGGGTAACAGCAGAGGTCACACCACAGCATTTATTATTGAATACCAGTGCTTATGAAACAATTGGCACTCTGGCACAGATGAATCCACCGTTGCGATCGCCTCACGATAACGAAGTGCTTTGGCAAGCTTTGCGCGATGGTGTAATTGATTTTATTGCTACAGATCATGCACCCCACACCTTAGCGGAAAAAGCTCAAGAATATCCCAATACGCCCTCTGGAATGCCAGGAGTAGAGACTTCCTTAGCGGTGATGTTAACTGCGGCTATGGATGGGCGGTGTACTGTGTCCCAAGTCGTTAAGTGGATGTCTCAGGCTGTAGCTGTGGCTTATGGTATACCGAATAAAGGCGCGATCGCTCCTGGTTACGATGCTGATTTAGTTTTAGTAGATTTAAACACATATCGCCCAGTCAAGCGCGAGGAACTCTTAACGAAATGTGGCTGGAGTCCTTTTGAAGGCTGGAACCTTACAGGATGGGCGGTAACAACCATTGTCGGCGGTGAAATTGTTTATGACCAAGGTCAAGTAAATACAGAAGTACGTGGACAAGCTTTAACTTTTTTGTAGCAAATATTTGGGGTTTTGGGCGATCGGCTCCTGTGGGCGTGGAGTGCGATCGCGTCCGGTGGGTGTGGAGTGCGATCGCCTCCGGCGGGCGCGGAGCGCCATCGCTTCATCGGAATATGATGTATTAATTTCTTGCATAGATCAGGTGATATTTATACTAGAAAAATCGTATAAATACTAAACGCAAATGCCCAGATAGCTCACTATAAATTTTATATTTATCAAATTAATCACTACGTTCATACGTATAGATATAAGCATAACTTCTCATAAAAATCATTTAAATAAATTAATCTCATTACTTTACAATCAGTAACTTTTTGTTTATAGATTCCGAACTTTACCTAGAAATACTAACCGCGAACATAAATGAAAGCAATTGAGGTGCAAATGTTCAACATTTAACTTTTCACTACAATCTTTTTGTATTTAACTATCCGGATTTTTTCTCTAAATAACTGTAGAGAATTAGTAGGGTTAAGTAAACGGGCAAATTTCTGTGGAAACTATGTTTTATACATATAAAAATTTCATATGCACTTAATTTGTACGGTCTTAAAACCTAATTCTGACAGTTCTGATTGTTTTGGGTTTCCGGCCGTGACTGTGCTAAAAAACTTAACATTAGCCAGCAAACCGGAGCAAATAAAGACAAATCAGCATCCGTTAAAACAAACTGAATCACTATTTATCGAGATAATCAAAGCAATGAAGCAATAGGAATAACCGTAGTGTTAGCAGATGAAAAAAATACCAGCATTTACTGAGTAATTCCCATTCATCTCACATCCCTATTCACAAAGATCATCCGCTAGAGGACAGAGTTATGTTAGTTCTCATGTGAATATGACTTCCCTTCAGGGTAAGTATTAAAAATTATCTGGCCGCCTGCTAGATATTACCTGCAAGAGCAATGTTCTGTGACGGTTTGAGTCCAGTTTTAATTCATCTACTGCAATATCATCTGCGAGAATACGCCAATCCTAGCTAACCGCAGCAAAAAGCTAGTAGATGTCAATCTTAACCAGTTCTTAAGTTGAACAGTATTTCATTGATTTTTGAATAATGAAGACAACAATGTTAGTGAATTTTTTTGATGAGCGTGGTAGTGGTAGATAGAATGAGTGTGGAACTCTCCCTCTCTTCTCTTCTCTTTTCTTCGAGACGCTACGCGAACGAGACGCTACGCGGTAAGCGCAGCCATGCCCGCATCGCTTTACGACCATCAGACCAATAGTTGTACTGTTGTGCTGAGATCAAACCATTTGAAATTTTAGATTTGTGAGCTGGCATAGCTGCGGGGCTTGAACCGAAAAGACCAAATGTCAAATGTCGCCCCCTCAACTAAAATTGCCACGGTGAGCCGTTTACCGAGCCTATGGTGGATTGGCTATCATCGCCGAGGTTTTTTGGCATTGGATAGGCTGACACCTTGCACCTTGCTCTCCGGCTTCTTCGGTCACGAGTTTTCTAAATCAACAAAACCTGAGATGCTAGGAATAAATTTGTGAATGGTGCAATTAAACGGTGTAATTTTGGCTTGACGAGTGCCGTCATCCCCGTGAGTCAACAGCAAACTCAGATAAATATCTGGCTTGTAGGGCATTCTTTCTGCCCATTCAATCGCCACAATTCCTGGCATCACCTCAACACCTTCCCAATAAGTCTCTAGGTTCAAGGCTACGACCTCAGAGGGTTCGAGGCGATATAAATCTAAATGGTAAAGGGGTAAACGCCCCTGAGTGTACTCATTAATCAGAGTGAAAGTAGGGCTAACAATTGGTTCGGTGATGCCTAAACCTTGACCAATGCCCTGTACCAGTGTAGTTTTGCCACTACCTAAATCACCTGCTAATAAAATCACACTGCCAGCCGTCAAATTTTGGCCAAGTGTAATGCCCAAACGTAGCGTTGCTTCTGCATTTGCAAGCAAAATATTCATTGACGAGTCAAGATGGAATATTTTTTCTGGCTCCATTTTGAATTCACTTCCCCTGATGGGTTCCACTGTACCACCGCAATAAAACTCGTGCTAGTTTCTGAGGATTGTGACGCACGCAACCTGTTTCATCTTCATACAAGACATTGGCTAAAACAATTCGCCGCCCTAATAGGGTAACATCTTCCCTATCCAAGAATACTGGATGGGAATTTTGTTGAGCATAGCGGATCAGTGATTTTTCAGAGGGAGATTTTTTGTGTACCAATACGGCATCAAACAGCTGTCTTTCTCCGCAAGCAGCATCAATCGCTTTAATGTGGTCAGCAACAGTATATCCCTGAGTTTCACCCGCTTGAGTCATGATATTGCAGATGTAGATGCGAGGGGCTGTAGAATTGGCGATCGCATCGGCAATTTCTGGTACAAGTAAATTAGGAATCAGGCTGGTATAAAGACTACCTGGCCCCACAATAATATAATCAGCTTCTTTAATTGCTTTAATAGCCGTGGGCAAAGCCGGAGGATTAGCAGGGATACAGCCAATCTTGACAATTTTCCCCCCAGCCTTCGGAATACTAGACTCACCCTCAATGCGACGGCCATCATCTAATTCTGCCCAGAGACGAACATCACTCAGAGTCGCTGGCAGAACTTGTCCCCGGACTGCTAGCACCTTGGAACTAGCTGCCACAGCCTGTTCTAAATCCCCAGTAATATCGCTCATGGCAGTTAAAAACAAATTGCCAAAACTATGCCCCGTCAACCCGTCCCCAGCCTTAAAACGATATTGAAATAATTCTGTTAATAACTTTTCTTCATCTGCCAGTGCTGCCAAACAATTACGAATATCCCCTGGTGGTAAAACTCCAAATTCCTGACGCAACCGCCCAGAAGACCCACCATCATCAGCTACAGTCACAATGGCAGTAGTATTGGCACTATAAGTTTTTAATCCCCGTAATAAAGTAGAAAGTCCAGTCCCACCACCAATTACGACGATTTTCGGACCCCGGTACAATCGACGATGTGCCATCAACACATCAATTAAATCCTCTTCGCCCCCTGGTCTTAATACCTGAGTAATTGAACTGACGGTGCGAGTTTGTCCCCAAAACAGCAAAAGTATACCGCCAAGTAATACCAAAGGCCCGCTGATATAGTGGGGTAAAATGCCAGCAATTACTCCCAGAAAACTCCTCACCAACTCCAGCGCCCAAAAAATTGGGGTTAGCCTCACCGATATAGCCAACCCCAAAATTGCCAGCAGTACACCTCCAAGACTAATTAGTAACCAGCGTTTGATGGCTAGCCCCGGAGATAACCACTTGAACCACTGGTTGACACGATGGGAAGTGCGGCGGCGCGACTGCTTTTGCAGGGCTTGGAGGGCTTGTCTGAGAAAACCAATTGACATACCTGATTAGGAGCCGTGCTACAAAATAAATGATTAATAGAAAATTTACACTACTTGGGATGAACACCAAATGTGGAATTCTTAAATTTATCAAGGACTTTAGACTAGCAGCAAGTCGTCAAAGTTGCCAGTTAAATTGAATTTAATGGAAAAACGTATTTTAGGATTAGATCCGGGACTAGCAATTTTAGGATTTGGGCTAATTGCTTGTACCCAAAGTCCGGCTAAAATTCCGGATACATCGGTGACTATGGTAGATTTCGGAATCATCCAGACCTCGGCCAAAATGGAAATGGGACAGCGCCTCTGTACCTTGTTTGACGATTTGCACACAGTGATTCAGGAATTGCAGCCAGATTTGGTGGCGGTGGAAAAATTGTTTTTCTATCGTATGTCAAGTACTATCCTTGTGGCACAGGCTAGGGGTGTACTTTTGTTAGCTTTGGCACAACATAAGCTACCGTATGTTGAATTTACACCTGGCCAAATTAAACTAGCTTTAACAGGTTATGGTAATGCCGATAAATCTGAAGTGCAAGATGCCGTGGCGCGGGAGTTAGATTTAGACGAGATTCCCAAGCCCGATGATGCTGCCGATGCTTTGGCGGTGGCTTTGACAGCTTGGTTTCAGTTGTAGCTATTTGCACCGAGCAGTCAGCCATATTGTGGGATGGGCATCCGGCCCGTCCTGAATGATTAGCGGGCATATTTTTGCCCACTCCAAAAAAAATTTGGGGATATTTTTTTATTTGTCAGTCCCTAAGATGTCATGCCGCTTTTGCCTGAACTAAGAAATTTTTTCACAAATAAGTAACAACAGGCAATGAATTCAGCTTGTCGAAAACCAACAATATTTTGCACAAACTTATAAATGGCTTTCTTACTAGTTCCATTAAACTCTGGAAACCGCACTAAAGCCTCATCTATGAATTTTGCATATTGTGAGTAATCAATAAATAAAGACTCTCTAGCTAGTTCAAAATATGATTTAGCTAAAGCCTGACGATATTTCATGGAAAGTTTGTTTAATTGCAATAATTTTTTTTCACTTTTATCTATAACTATATAGTGGTTTTTTATCCAACGACTTTTAGAAGCAGTAGAAACTGTAGCTGCCGAGCCATGTCGTCTATAGATTGAATAACAGCCTGGTTGATATATAACTTGAGCTTCATTCATTACCACTGAAATAAAAAAATCTCTATCTTGTGCAGCAGTCAAAGTTTCATCCCAACCGCCACTATTTTCTACTGCGGTTCTTTTATAAAGTAAAGCACTTAAAGCCACCCACCAATTTGCTAATAGAGAAGCCAAAATATCTGTTTGTATTTCGGGAATTTCTATTTTATCTAAGAAAAAAGAACCATCAGATAAATGGCGCTGATATCTCCAATCGCCATAAACAACATCGGCTCCTGTTTCTTCTAAAAATTGGACTTGCCTTTCTATCTTTTCAGGCAAAATATAATCATCTGCATCTAAGTACTGAATATACTCTCCTCTAGACAAATTGAATCCTCTATTTCTGGCATAATTTCCCCCTTTATGAGCTAAAGCTTGCCAAATAATTTTATCTTGATAACTTCTCAGAATGTCTAATGAATTGTCTGTAGAGCCATCATCAATCACAATAATTTCAATGTTTGGATAAGTTTGTTGCAAGCAACTATCAATTGCTTCTGCTAACCATTTTTCTGCATTAAAGCAGGGGATGATTACTGAAACTAGTGTTTTTTTTTTCATGGGTATATTCCAATAAATTTGGCAAAATTTGCTGTTATAGGTGCTTTTGTGAGGAAAAAAGTTAAATATCTCTAATAAATCTAGGCTTAATTCGTAATTATGATACCGCAAGAGGTATATTAACTTAGTGCATTACTAGATATTAAAACAAAGTGGTAAGTAGGTGGGCGTAAATAAAGTTAACTGGTCGGGGTCGTCATTTGTCCTTTGTCATTGGTAAGGGTTTCATGGGGTTTACGAGTCGTAATATAGTTCGGTTTTTCCGAGTTCCACTTAATTAATACTCGATAACTAATGATCAGTAAACCAGCAACTTGGGGAAACAAACGTAAAAGTAAGGCAAATGGGAGGTAGACAGCATTGCTTGAAGAGTGACCGTAAGGCTACAGCCAGTGACATGGGCTTGAATTACTCACTAATAGGTGGTTTTTTGGTCTGCTGGCATTTAGCTGAAATATCTGCATGACAAGCTAAAAAGCTTTTGGGTTTACTGATGACGAGAGACTGTATCCCAAAGATCAGTTAGGAAATGTTTATGTTCTTGGATATCTGATTTTTTTGCCTGTAAAAATCCAGCTTCTCGCATCTCCTCTGGCACAGGCTTAGAAATAATATCAACGACTTCCTGAATCGAATTATAAACAAATCCGGCTTCACCAACATAATTCCTAATATCCGGTCGAATATTTGGCATACACACACCAACACCAGCAGCCTGTGCTTCAGCCACCGCCATAGGCCAACCCACTGTAGCTAATTCAAATGCTGCTGTGTATACAAGCCACTGATGTTTTTTGTATTCTGAATGCATTTGATTTGGTTCTATAGGCAAAATAATATTTACAGGATGATTTTTGCTCTCATTCAGCGATTTGAGTTGTGCGACATCATAACCTAGTGCATAAATATCAAACTTTCTCTCAGGCATTAATGAAGCGAGGGTAATATAGTCTTCCATTTTCTTTTTAGGAATGGCTGCACCAGTATTCATAATTGCATCACCGTTGGTTGAGCGATTATAAAAAGATGCATAATTTACCACTGGATAACAATCGATAATTTTATTTGATCGAACACCGTGTTTTTCCAAAAACGGTCGTGCAAAGGGAAAAGCTAAAGCACCCAAGCAAAGTTCATGATTTAGCCAATGCAAGTTTTTTTTGATTTGGGTAACTTTCTTAAATTGCGGGGTATCTTTTTCGATAATTTCTCTGATCCGACCCCGCCAGTTTTTTCTTCGCAGAGAAAGTGTATCGTAAGAATGGGTACGGATTGTAAAGGGTATTCCTGTACTCTCGGCTAGAGGGCCTAATGTGGATAACTGATTTAAGTAATGTGTGTGGAGAACGTCAGGTTTCACCTGTTCTATCAGTTCTTGAATGGCATTAATTTCGGTTAGGTGATGATAAGGAAAGTGATTTTTGTAAGGAACATTTGATGGTTTCTGAGATACAATTGTGACATTGTATTCATGATAAATTGCTTCTAATTCTGTTTTAATATAAGTCTGAGAAATTTGGGGATAGCCTCTGATGATATACATTACAGAAACTTTTTTCATAATCACCTCACATGAACATAAATATGATTAGTTGAGAAAAATAAATCGAACTAATTGTTCTTTTATGATTGTGCGATCGCCTAAATATTGTGTGGAAGTAATTTCTTTTTATATGGTGATAAAACACGAATCAAAGTATCTCCTGGAGATAGTTGCATCGCCCATAACAATGTAGACAATGCTGAACTTTTTTGACCTAATTGAAATGACCTGACAGCGTGTTCATACAAGAATTTAGCAAAAGCTTTGGGATGCTGAAGCAACAGTGATTTATGTTTGTATATTAGACGTTCAAAGTTCACCTGACGCAGCGAGGGATCTCGTGAAATTCTGGGACCATCGTGTACATACAGACGATAATTAACTGTTGACAGACCAAGAATTGAGCAAACAGGATTCAGTCGCAAAAACATTTCAGTGTGTACACGTGAGGTAAAAGATTCGTCATAACCTCCTATTGATAAAAATATTTCCCGTTCTACCACCAGCGTTTGTTTAGAAAAAAACGACATTCCAGACTCGATTTCTTCTAAGAAAAAATGTGCGCCACGTGGTAAAGTTGGCGGTATACGCTGAGAGAGTAATTTACCATCTTGATTGACAACTTCCAGACTCGATAGCACTGCTACGGGTTTTGGCAACGTCGTATTAGCAAGAGCTTCTAGGGAAACTTGAGCCATGTGAGGTAACAGTTCATCATCATCGTCAAGGTATGTCATCCATCTTCCGCGTGCTGCTTTGGCCCCAACGTTACGAGCTGCGGCAGTTCCGCCGTTTTTTGGCAAGGAAATAATTTTTAGTTGGGGGTGTGCGGGTAAATTCACTGGCTCATTGGAAGCGTCATCAACAACAATTACCTCTATATCTTCTACAGTTTGTCCTAGAGCAGATTTAACTGCCCGTGGTAATAAATGAGGGCGATTATATGTAGGAATAATGATACTCAATAAAGGGTAGTGCATATTTAATCAAAGTTAAACAATTTTGGATTTTGGATTTTAGATTTTGGATTTTAGATTTTGGATTTTGGATTTTGGATTTTGGATTTTAGATTTTGGATTTTGGATTTTGGATTTTAGATTTTGGTTCGACCACAGATAAATCAGAGAGCTTGTATCATTTTTAGTTATTGATAACTTGCCAAATTCGGGGTTGATAAAATAAACACCGACTTGTATTTCTGCTTGATTTGACAGTAAATCGAAAAGATTCAATCTTATCAAAAGAGCGGACACCTTGTTTCAGGTATATGTTGGCGCTATACATACCAGGAACTAAGCCACAGTTGGGCATCTGCATCTGAATTTCAACTTTTCCAGGAAAGACTTCCAAAACTTCATTGTCACTGGCTGAAGTGATAGTCAATATCCGAGATTCACCTTCACTGAGGGTGGAAAGTAAAAATCCCAAGTTAACATTTTCCAGGTGTTTATCGGCTTTGCATTCCACAGATAAATAAGCAGGCTCACCAGTTGTCAGATTTGGCAGCAAGTTACCTTGTGGATCTTTAAAACATACAGAAACAATATCTAACCCTAAACTTTCACTTTCTGGTTTTTTTGGTAAATTCATTAAACCTACTGCTTTTTCTGTTCCACTCAAGCAAAGGTCTTCTTCATATTTACGGATTACTGTTTCGGTTTCACCGGCTGAAATCAATTTGCCTTTTGATAAATAAAGGGAAGATTCACAGACATTTAAAATATTATATTGGTTATGAGAAACTAGCACAAAAGCTGTACCTTTTTCTCGCAGTGATGCTAGGCGATGATGGCATTTCATTTTGAATTTAATATCTCCCACAGCCAGCACTTCATCAATCAATAAAATATCTGGTTCTATGTGAACTGCACAAGCAAATCCTAGTCTAGCTGCCATACCAGAACTATAAGTTTGTACAGGGGCATCAATGGCATCTCCAATTCCCGCAAAATCTACGACATCTGCAAATTTTTCTGATATTTCTTGAGTTGATAAACCCAGGATTGACATATTAGCATAAATATTTTCTCGTCCTGTTAATATGGGATTAAAACCTGCTCCTAGTGCAATGAGTGGAGCCAGCCTACCCGTGACTTTTACACTGCCAGTATCGGGCTTAATTAAACCACTAATAATCCGGAGCAGCGTACTTTTTCCCGCACCATTTGACCCTACTAAGCCTAACGCTTCTCCTCGCCGCAGTTGGAAGCTGACATCTTGCAATGCCCAAAACTCTTTTGAACGCAGAGTATCACTTTTTCTATTTCCGCCGACTAACTCGGTGGCGATATCCTGAACACCATAGAATAAAGATTGTTTTAAGTCTCTACAGAATTTTTTAGAAACGTTGTCTACTGAAATCAGGACTTCAGTATCTTCAAGCTGAACCGCAAGTTTTTGATCTATTAAATTAGTCATGATTAGGAACTGACTCTCTCCACCACGAAAGGCATAGCAAGACGGAATATAACCCAGGTTAATATTAATCCTACTAAAGTAATTGTGCTGACTAACCAAAAACCATAAGGTTCTGATACCACTCCTGTTGTAGCTAATTCTCGCGTTGTTACCAATAAAGGAGTGACGGGATTCATCTGGACTAAAAAACCAAAGGTTCCTGCTTTGGGAACTGGATAAACTACGGGAGTTAGGAATAACCAAAACCCTGTAATCAGAGTTAATCCTTTCGATACATCTTGATATAATACTCCTAAAGGAGCTAATAGAATGCCGAGAAATGTTCCCAGCAAAACTAAATGAATTAATGGCACTGGAGTTAAAATTATTGTCCAACCTACGGGAATCTGAAACCAGATAAATAATGCCACTATTAAAATTAGCTTGACGGCAAAGTTAAAAAATACTTCGCCCACTTTGGCTAAAATCAATGCTTCCCGTGGAAAGTTAACTCTAGCTAACATCGGTTTGGCAGTTGTCACCGCTTGCACTGGCGCATTTAAAGCTTCAACAAATGTTTGCCACAATGCGGTGCTGAACATAACATAAGCGGGATAGGGTATATCTGTAACGCCAACGTTAATAACTTGGGCATTACTAGCAAGAGTAAAACTAGTGGCCATAATGATTGGTGGTAAAAAAGCCCAGGCTATTCCTAAAAAGGATTGACGATACTGAGCGCTAATATCCCTGACCATCAGTCTCCAAGCAAGTTCGCGAGATGCTAGTAAGTCTCGCCACATTTGTCGGAACAATGTCAACGGATGTCTCAGCGTACTTTCAGGTGTATAAATGACTTGATGCTGATGTTTCTTCAAAACTTTTTACTGCCCAGTTTTTTAACTTTTGACTCTTGACTTATTGGCGGTGCTAGTTCCTATTTCGATGCTGTGATTGCAGATTCATCTTGTTTGCTATTTGGACTTTGTATGACACTGGACAAATGTTTTTGACCATAGCGGTAGGTGATCAAACGGTTGATTACTTTCTCTACAGAACCAAGAATTTTATTAGCCAAACGGGAGTTAATTTTGCCAAAGAGGAATTTCTGGGACAAAGGTTTAATTATGGTCATTTGTCGCCGCCATCCCAAACGGTTGTATTTATTTTTGAAGTACTGATCTTCGGTGATATTCCACTTTTCACGCAGGTGTTTGAGACTTGCTATTTCCCAAGCATCGCTCCAACGCAGCATATAGTAGGGTATGTCTGTCAATTCTAATTGTGAAGTCGGGACATAAGTCATCAGCGATGCTGGTTCTAGGTAGACTTGACCGCCGGCTTGAGTTACCAATATGCAAAAATCAATGTGTTCTTTTGTGTTTAGCAGTTTTTCATCTAAGAAACCAATTTGCTCAAATATTTCTGTGCGTACCATCATGCAATGGAACTCTGCTAGTCCGGTTTCTTGACGTTGTAGCTGGGGAAGGACATCTGCAACTTTCCGACCTTGGTGATAAATTTTTTCAATTATCCGCCGTTTTGTGGTTTCTCCTTGGGTTTCCACTGCTACCCTAGATTGTCCACCTGCACAATGTATTTCTGTGTGCAGTGGCAGATATTGACAGATTAAGGGACTAACTACGGTTGCTTGAGTTTCTTCGGCACATTCTACCAAAGGCTTTAGCCAGTCGGGGGTAACGACTACATCATTATCGATGAAAACGACGTATTTGGTCGTAACTTGACCTAGACCGATGTTTCTGGCACGGTTTGGAGAGAGATAATAATCGGTGCGAATTATTTGAAATTGCTTTTGTTTGGCTTGTTGGATTAAATAATCTTTGATGTGAGGGGGGGAACCACCATCAATGTAAATTAAGTTAAAGGGATACTTAGTATGCTCATAAATGCTTTCTAGAGACTCACGGGTGTAGCTGAAACGTTCCCGTGGGGAGACAACAATTGTCACGTCTGGGGTGGCGAATATCGCTTGTGAGTTCATGGTGTGATCTCAATCAATAAATAATGTAATTGTGAATGAATTAGGAAAAGGTTAAGTTGATATTTTTTCATAATTCATATTAACTAGTGGATTTAACACTGTGACTTGAGAAGATAAATTATTCTTCATTACCTGCTGATAAATTTCAACTAGTCTATCGTTTAATCTATTGAGGTCATAATGTGACTCTACATAAGCATGACCAGCTTGACCCATTGTTGACCAAATTTCTGGATGTTCTATAAGATAAATTAATTTTGAAGCTATGGCGTTGCTATCTCGCTCTGGAACGAGAAAACCAGAAACACCATTGTTCACAAGTTCAGGAATACCACCGTGGAGAGTAGATATCACTGGTAAACCCATGATCATGGCTTCTTTTAATGTATTCACAGGCGCATCTTGATTACCATCTTTGGCTGTGATACAGGGGGCGATAAAAATATCTGAATTATCAAGAATTTCCACAATTTCTGGCTGGGTTTTCCAACCAACAAGCTGGACTTGATCAGTAATATTTAGGGAATCAATGATTTGCTGTAAATCTGGTTTTAATAAGCCATCGCCAATGATATTGTACTCAATATTTGGGTAAGATTTTATAACTTGGGCAACGGCACGAATAGCGTATTCAATACCTTTCTTTTCTACAAGACGGCCAGTTGTGGCAATCCGAATTTTACCATCAATATGAGGCTGTCTGACTTTAAATGGAAACAAACTGCTATCTATACCCGAACCATGAACAACGAGTTTTTGCGGATTACAACCTAGTTTTATGGCTTTTTTCTGGAAATATTCGCAGTTCGCTAGAAAAAAATCTCCTTGAGCAAATAGTGAATCATAAATATGTTCTCCATGCTTTCTCACAAACCAACTGATATCGTAGCCTCTAAATGTAGTAATTAATTTACCTTTGATAGCACCAATATCACGCAAAAACATCCCTTCTAAACCTAACATCCCAAACTGGCAATGAATAATATCATAAGGTTGAGAGTCTAAGAGCCGCATCGCTGAATATAGCAACCGCAAGGAGGCTGCTGTTCTAGCATATTTGAAAATGTTCAGCGATCGCAGCACAACCATCGGAGCTTTTTGCAAGTTTTTCCGGATTAATTCGATAGCTTTGAAGAAGCGCCACAAGTAATTGTGGGGCATTTTTGGTGGATAGTGTGTATGAGCTAATAGGTGATATTTTTCTACATCTGGATGAAGTTGATAAGTATGCTGTGGTGGATGTCCATAAATATCAACTTGATGACCACGGGCAATTAAACCTGTAATTTGATTGGTAATAAATGTTTCTGATACAACCGGAAATTCTCCGACTATGAAGGCAATTCTCATACTTATCTCTTACAGGTTACTAGCTGTTTTAAATTTAATCTCTTAGAGATGTTTGGGTATGGACAATAATTGGTTCCGGGCTGGATTTTTCCAATGCATCACAATTTTTGAGCAAAAAACCATATTTTTTAGAATACATAAAAATTTTTCAAAAATATCCCCAAACAAAAAACTAAATCAAAAAAATATATATGGCACAAATATTTAATCTGTTGTTTATATTTAAAACAAGTAAATATTTTCAATATCCATCTAAAGATATATTTAAATGCGGTGGATGTCTTCTGTAAAGCTGCACTTGATTCACCTGACAGCTAAATGGTCAGAGAAATCCAATATAAAATCAAAGATACAATTAATACTAGTAGTATCTTGGAATCAACTGGATATGTCCCCATCGTTAACTGAAAAAATTCTCTCCCAACTACCAGGCGATGTTCTCGGAGGTTTGCGTCAAGGCGATCGCCTTTTAACATCCATTAGAGAAAATACCGCCCCAGTCCCCACGGTAGTTACAGAAAGCCAGCAGCCATTAGACGCTGTAGACTGGGATGTGATCGTCTGCGGTGGAACTTTAGGGATTTTAATTGCTTGCGCCTTAGCAGTGAAGGGGCTGCGGGTGGCCTTAATGGAACGGGGAATTTTACGGGGGAGAGAACAAGAGTGGAATATTTCTCGCCCAGAATTAGACGTATTTGTAGAATTAAACTTGCTGAGTCCTGAAGAATTAGCACAAGCGATCGCAACTAAATATAACCCCGCACGAGTCAGTTTTGCAGGTAGTCCCCAAATCTGGGTAGAGGATGTCTTAAATATCGGCGTAGATCCAGTTTATCTCCTAGATACCTTGAAAACTCGATTTCTGGCGGTTGGGGGAAAGTTGTTAGAAAATACACCCTTCACTGATGCGATCGTTCATCCAGAAGGAGTCATAGTCAATCACCAATATAAAACTAAATTATTAATCGACGCAATGGGACATTTTTCTCCCATCACCCGCCAAGCCCGCCAAGGCAAAAAACCAGATGCTTTGTGCTTAGTCGTGGGAAGTTGCGCCCAAGGTTTTCCGGAAAATAACTCAGGCGACTTGTTGTTATCATTTACGTCTTTGCAAAATCAATGTCAGTATTTTTGGGAAGCTTTCCCAGCTAAAGATGGCAGAACTACTTACTTATTTACATACATGGATGCAGAACCACAACGCTTGACTTTAGCAGCATTGTTTGAAGAATATCTGCGACTGCTACCAGAATACCAGGGTGTGGAATTAAACCAATTGCAATTTCAACGAGCGCTGTTTGGCTTCTTTCCTACCTATCGCCAAAGTCCCATCAAAACCCCTTGGAATCGCCTTTTAACCGTGGGAGACAGCAGTGGTAGTCAGTCTCCCTTGAGTTTTGGCGGCTTTGGGGCAATGGTACGTCACCTGAAGCGGTTAACATTTGGTATTCATGAAGCACTAGAAAGCAATCAATTATCTGCCAAAAATTTAGCCCTGTTGCAACCCTATCAACCAAATCTCACAGTTACCTGGTTGTTTCAAAAAGCCATGAGTGTGGAAATAAATCAGAAAATCGCCCCAGATCAAATTAACCAACTACTCCAGGCGGTATTTCAGGAAATGCAACAACTGGGGACACCAGTCTTAAAACCGTTTTTGCAAGATGTGGTGCAGTTTTCGGGACTGACACAAACACTGTTAAAAACTGGTTTATTTCATCCGGGATTAGTGGCCAAAATTATTCCGCAAGTAGGTTTGACAAATTTAGTTGATTGGATAGGGCATTATAGTAATCTAGGTATATACACTGCCTTGTTTCGGTTAAGTCCCATGCTAGAAACATGGGTAAAGAATCAGCCCAGCGAACAACAATATTATTGGCATCGTTTAATTGATGCCTGGAAATATGGTTCTGGTGCTGACTATTCTGACGAATGATTGCCAAAAACTTGAATATTAGATGTGTGAGAATAACATGATTGAGCAGAAATCTTTAGGCATAAAATACTTTACGGTACTGATTGGCTTCCTGCGCGATCGCCAGGGTTTTCTTGACGAAGTTCGCCAAGGTGCGAGATTACCAAGCAAAATTATTTCTTTGTTGGTTTGTAGTTCCATTTTTCTGGCGATTTATGGCGGCATTATTGGTGCATACCATAGCTGGATGCAAGCTTTATCTTCCGCTATCAAACTACCAGCACTCTATCTGATTACACTGCTAATTTGTCTGCCCACATTGTATTTTTCTAATATTATTTTTGGTTCCAAACGTACTTTTACTCAACACTTTACACTAGTCTTAACTGCGGTTTCCGTGACTAGTGTACTCTTATTTAGTTTTGCCCCAATTACACTTTTTTTCTTAATTACTACCAATAATTACCAATTTTTAATTTTATTAAATGTAGTAATTTTTACGATAACAGGAATTATTGGGATATCTTCTTTATATCAGGCCATGAATTTAGTTTTAGAACAAGATAATCAAGGGAGCAAAACACGTCAGAAAATCTTACGATTTTGGCTGCTTCTCTATGCTTTCGTAGGCAGTCAGTTGGGATGGACTCTCAGACCTTTTTTTGGTGCGCCTGATTCGACCTTTCAATTGTTTCGAGAAAGAGAAGGTAATTTTTATCTGAGTGTTATTCAAGCTATTAGCTACCTTTTAGGATTCGGTTCATGAGTATGCTTCTGTCCTTGGGCTAAATGCAAAAGTTCTTGCGTAGTTAAACTACGTTTGTTCTCCACAGACGCTTGTCGCACTGCATCCAAGACAGACTGGGTTGCTTCTGGGTTCAGAGAAATACCATGCTGCTCTAGCACATTAGACAATAAATGCCTACCAGAATGCTTACCCACAACCAAACGCCTTTCCCCGCCTACCTCTTCCGGGGCAAAGGGTTCGTAAGTATGAGGATTTTTTAGTACACCATGAGCATGGATACCTGATTCGTGAGCAAAACTATTGTCGCCCACAATTGCTTTCCCAGGATGTACATCGTACCCTGATGCTGATGCTACAAGTCGGGATAATTCCACTAAGCGAGAAGTATCAATTCCTAAATTAGTATTATGGATGCGTTTGAGAGCCATCACGACTTCTTCTAAAGCGGCATTTCCGGCTCTTTCTCCTAAACCATTGACTGTTGTATTCGCTGATAAAGCACCAGCCTTGATCCCGGCGAGAGTGTTCGCAGTGGCTAAACCAAAATCATTGTGGGTGTGCATTTCTACGGGTATGGATAATGCTGTCACCAATTGTTTAACTTGTGTATAGGTAGTGAAAGGATCGAGAACTCCTACTGTGTCACAAAAACGAAACCGTGATGCACCACATTCTTGAGCATAAAGCGCTACATCCAAGAGGAATTGTGACTCGGCTCTAGAGGAATCTTCTCCGCCTACGGAAACAAACAGCCCATGATCGAGGGCAAAGCTGATACTATTCCCCAGTTTCTCTAAAACTACTGGCCATTTTCCCTGAAATTTCACGGCAATTTGGATCGCAGAGACAGGAATTGATATATGCACTCGCTGCAAACCACAATCTATACAAGCTTGAATATCTGAAATTACGGCGCGGTTCCAACCCAGGAGGTCAGCTTGCAAGCCTAAGTCAGCAATTGTCGCGATCGCGTATTGTTCGGCTTCACCCATTGCGGGAATCCCGACTTCTAATTCATGAACTCCAATGGCATCCAGTAATTGAGCGATCGCTATTTTCTCCTGCAAGTTAAAGGCCACACCAGCCGCTTGTTCCCCATCACGCAAAGTTGTGTCGTTGATCACAGTTTGATTCATTTCCGTAAGGCCTCTGTTATCATACTTAATATACAAAACTTTTCCTGTGTAAATAAGTAAAACTACAATTATGTCCCAGGATTATAGAGTAAATAAAAGTACAGCCAGTTTTCTGTCCCTCTTCTTTTCTGGGTAAAAGCATAATGCAGAGATGCCTGTGCTGCCTGCGGCATCGACTGAGCTTGATTAGATCAAACAATTTTAGATTTTAGATTTTAGATAGCGCAGCGTTAGCGAGTCCGCGTTCGCGCAGCGTCTCGTAGAGAGCGTCTTTTGGATTGACTCCACAGATAAATCAGATATCGGTCAATAATCGTCCATCCTCTTCTATCTGCGGTTAATTCATTCTTGTTCCTGCTATACCTCACGAATGTGGAAATCGCTAGATCATTTTCTCATCTGGTGAGGTAAAATTTTTTCCTTGTTCATCTGTCTTTAAGTGTAGAAATTCGGGGAGAAAATGGAAGTAAATCTGCTGAAGGAGGTAGTCTTTGTGGTGCTTTGGGTGGAGGTAATAGCGACAAGATAAAATTATCATTTGGTGGTTATGTTCTATTAGCAACCGTGGCTCTCATTGGTTGATAAATTCTGCTATTGAACAATACAAACAACCCCAGCAGCAATCAGAATACACTGAGTTTATAGGGGTATTTATTAATCATTATACTGACTAATAGTTCCTTAATGGTACATTCAAGCATCTCAGGACTTGTAGAGTTTTAGCCCCAAGGTTAGTTTTTCTGATCATTTTCAAATGTCAAGAATTCTTGCAAATTTTCTGTCCCAAAAATAATTGCAATTTGTAAATTTTTGTATTAATTAAAACTTTTAAAGTTATATTTTATTAAGTAACTAATATGGAAATGCTTTGAGAGCAATGTTTACAAAAATGACGATAACTGAAATAAATGTGTGAAAAATTACATGATTTATGCTGGCGATAGCTTAAATATTGCACTTGGGTGGTTTGACCCCCTCCGGGTCAGAGCATTAATTAGTGTAATCTCTGAAAGTAAAAGATCATCTATCCCGCATTCAACAATACAATGGGTTTGAGAACTACAAAAATTTCCTCAATATCCCAAGTTGTATACTCACTGACGCGATAGCCAGGAAAGATTTTTTTGATATCCCACCAAATTTATATTCAATAATCTGATTTATCTCCTTTTCTAAGTCAATAACCGTCGGTAACCAAGCAGTTTCGAGCTATATCTTTCGCTAGGTAGTTCTGATATCCATCAGATAATGAAAATTGATGAATTAACTATGAGATTAAAAAATCAGCTAATTGAATCGCCTAATTTATATCATGCTATTGATCAATTTCCTTTAACGATTAGCCCTGATAGTTATGTAGTCGATGCCATTATCTTGATGAGTCAAGAACCCAGGATGAATTCGTCACCAACCGACTCAAATTATCGGTTAGTTGACAGGAGAGGTAATCGTCAGGTTAATACCTGTATTTTGGTTGTAGAGCAAGGCTTCGTATTAGGTATTTTTACAACTACAGATGTAATTAGAATCACGGCTAGCCGCAGAAATTTATCTCAGGTGAAAATGGCTGAAGTCATGGTGAAGCCAGTGATTAGCCTGACACCATCCCATTCTCAGGATATCTTTACAGCTTTCTCACTATTGCGTCAGCATCAAATTTGCCATCTGCCTGTTTTAGATCAACAGGGGCAATTAGTCGGGCTGGTCACCGAAACTACCTTGCTCAACACCTTTGCGCTGAATACGGTGAGCGCTGTCGAAATCTATCCGCAAAATGTACAGCCACCAAAGCTCAAGGACTGCCAAACTCACGATCATTTAAAAACATGGTTTGACGCACAAACAGTTGAAGTCATGCAAGTTAATCAAGAACTTCAGCAAGCCCTCACAGAACTCCAAGCGGTGCAAGAAAAACTGGCGGTGGCGCGTGAAATCGCCGAATTAGAACGTCAGCGTTATCAAGATTTATCTGAGTTCGCTTCTCATGGTTATTTAGTCAGCGATACCACAGGTGTGATTCAAGAAGCTAACCATGCAGCAGCTACCTTGCTGTGTGGACAACAGAATGATCTGGTGGGCAAATCATTAGTTGTGTTTATTGCTGAACAAGACCGTCAAAGTTTTATCACCCAACTCCAGACATTACAGCAGATAGAAGACTGGGAAATTCACCTCCAGCCACGGGATAGTCTCTCTTTCCCAGCTAGTCTCAGAGCAGCGGCCATCTATGACTCACAGGGTCAGCGAGTGGGTTGGCGCTGGTCGCTTTGTGACATTAGCGCCCGCAAACAAACAGAAGAAACTTTATTCCAAGCCACCAATGAGTTAGAAATCCGGGTAGAGGAACGCACACAGGAACTTCTTTTATCTAACGAGCTTTTACAACAGGAAATCACCGAACGCCAGCAGATAGAAGAGTCATTGCGGCAAAGTGAGCAACTGTATCGCCAGTTAGTGGAAACTCAAACCGACTTGATTGTCCGCGTAGATTTGCAGGGAAGAGTTACTTTTGCAAATAAAGTACTTTGCCAAGCGTTGGATCAGCAATTAGACCAGTTACTGGGTGAATGGTTTTTTCAGTTTTTCCATCCAGATAACTTGCCTCAAGTCACAGAAAATATCAGAAAATTGATCTGCCCACCCCATGACTTGTTCACTGATGAGCAACCTTTGTTGACAGTTAACGGTATGCGCTGGGTGCAATGGCAGGTGGGAGCAATTCAGAATGAAACCGGAGAAGTGGTGGAATTGCTGGGGGTAGGCAGAGATATCACCGAGCGCCAGCAGATGGAGTCAGCGCTGCACAAAAGTGAGGAAAAATTTCGCAACTTTGCTGAACAAACCCAAGCCGTGATTTGGATGTCAACCCCAGATTTAAGCCAGCACTTGTATGTTAGTCCGGCTTTTGAAAAAATTTGGCATCGTTCTTGCCAAAGTCTAGCTGACCAACCTGACTCTTGGATAGAAACAATTCATCCAGATGATCTCGATCGCCTGATGGCAAAAATCAAACGACAGATGCAGCATCAGTCTGCTGATGTAGAATATCGCATTTTCCGCCCTGATGGTTCGATCCGCTGGATCTGGGATCGGGGTTTTAGCATCTATAATCAACAAGGAGAGGTGGAATATACTGCCAGGTTTGCCGAAGATATCACCGAGCGCAAGCAGATAGAAGATTCACTGCGGGAGAGTGAGCGGCGACTAACTTTAGCCCTGGAAGCCACTAAAATGGGTACCTGGGACTGGGATCTCCGCACGAATCAAGTCATCTGCTCTGCCAATATGGCGCTCCTTTATCGTTTCCCCAGTAGTCCTAGTGGTGTAAGCATAGAAGAATTTTTGAACTTAGTTCATCCTGAAGACCGCAAAGGTTTGTCTGAGGTGATCTCTTGCAGTATTGCGGAAACAAGTGAATATCAAACCGAATTTCGGGTTGTTTGGCCCGATGGCACTATTCAGTGGCTCAGTGGCAACGGTAAAGTATTTTGTAACGAACTGGGTGAGCCAATTCGGTTGATCGGTACAACTCGGTGCATTGGCGAACGCAAACAGGCAGAAGCCGCACTGCGAGCTAGTGAAGAACGTTATCGTTCAGTCGTTGCTGCCATGCAGGAGGGAATCATTGTATATGAAGCTAATGGCAATATAGCTGCCTGTAATGCCAGTGCTGAAAGAATCCTGGGGCGGACTTGTGACCAAATGCTCAGGCACATCTCTGACGATCCCTTCTGGCAGACAATCAAAGAAGATGGCTCTCCCTTTCCTGGTGAAATGCATCCATCAATGGTCACCTTACGTACAGGCCAACCCTGCTCGAATGTGGTCATGGGACTGTATCCGCCCAATGGACAACTCACCTGGATTTCCATTAATTCCCAACCCTTGTTTCACGACAATGATCCTGTTCCTTATGGTGTCATCGCTTCTTTTTCTGACATTAGCGATCGCAAACAAGCACAAGAAAAAATTGGCGAGCAAGCAGCCTTACTGGATATTGCCACCAATGCGATTTTAGTTCGAGATTTTGAAAGCAAAATCCTCTACTGGAATCAAGGTGCAGAACGGATGTATGGTTGGCAAGCAGAAGAGGCTATAGGCCAAGACCCCCAGCAGCTTTTTTACAGAAAAAATTCGCAGCAACTGAAAGTAGCCCTGAAAGCGGTGATTAAATCTGGCTCGTGGCAGGGTGAGTTACGTAAATTTACAAAATCTGGCTCAGAAATTGTCATAGAAAGCCGTTGGACGCTGATGTATGATGCAGCCGGACAACCGAAATCCATTCTTTCTGTGGACACGGATATTACCGAAAAAAAACAACTGGAAGAGCAGTTTTTCCGCGCCCAACGATTGGAAAGCCTTGGCACTCTAGCAGGTGGAATTGCTCACGACTTGAATAATATTTTAACACCTATTTTGGCTGCATCTCAACTGCTACAGGTGAGATTCTCTCAAGACAAAGAACATTATCACCAACTACTACAAATTATCGAAAGCAACACCAAACGAGGAGCAGATTTAGTCAAACAAGTCTTGTCATTTGCGCGCGGATTTAAGGGAGAGCGCACCATAGTTAAACTCAAGCATCTGATTGGGGAAATTACCCAGATTGCCACACAAACATTTCCCAAATCCATCGAATTTGCCATCACCATACCAGAAGACCTCTGGGCTGTGTCCGCAGATGCGACACAACTGCATCAAGTGTTAATGAACCTCGTAGTTAATGCCCGTGATGCTATGCCAGCAGGTGGTACAATCACCATTTCCACCCAAAATATCTTGATTGATGAAGCTTATGCCCGCATGAATCTGGATGCTAAAGTTGGCCATTATGTTGTGATGACTGTTGCCGATACCGGAATAGGCATACCACCGGAAATATTAGATAGAATTTTTGATCCTTTTTTCACCACAAAAGAAGTCGGTCAAGGAACAGGATTGGGGCTTTCAACTGTCCTGGGAATTATCAAAAGCCACGGTGGGTTTATGAATGTATCTAGCACAGTCGCCCAAGGCAGTAAATTTACACTGTTTTTCCCGGCTGTGGAAGTCACCCAATCACTTGACATCAATCATTTAGAAATATTTCCCGGACAGGGAGAACTAATTTTATTTGTGGATGATGAAGCTGAAATTCGGGAGATTGCCCAAATTGTCCTGGAAAAATACAATTATCAAACCCTCACCGCTAGTAATGGCATTGAAGCGATCGCCCTTTATGCCCAGCACAAAAAGCAGATCAGTGCCGTTTTAATGGATATCATGATGCCGGAAATGGATGGAATCACCACCATTCGCACCTTACAAAAAATGAATCCCCAGGTAAAAATCATTGCTTGTAGCGGCATTAACCCTAATATCGCTTTGGCAAATGCCGATCATACAGCTGTTGATCTAGTTGTTGCCAAGCCCTACACAGCGCCAGATTTATTAAATAGCTTGCACCATATCCTCCGGAAAAACTAGCTCATCGTCTTTTTAGCCAGTCTAGAAATTGGAGATTTTTTTAGGTGTCAGTGCCTGATTTTGTTGCGAAATTGAGAGGCTATAGTTAAACTGACCTTCAGATAAATCACCTACGTGTAATGTGTATATTCCTGCTTGCCAATAACCAGTAAGTTCTGGCTGGCTTTCAGAGTAATTATCTGCCAGCACACAAAAACGCCCTCCAGGCCCGTCAATCAGCAGAGTTGGCTGTCCAGGACTGTCAACTGTTAAGCGTAAGAAAGGCACTGGCTTGGTTAACTCGATAATGTGATTGGGTGTATTCGCAATGTTGCCGCAACTACTAGCAACAGCACCCCCAGACGTGCCATTTAAAACCAGTGGTTCTGAGCTTAAATCTGGTTGAATTTGCAGCGGTGGGACTTCAGCCACATTAGCCTCATTCAGCACCAAACTGATTACCAAAGCTGCGGGAACAACTGTAAGTAGCCTCAGAGTCTTCATCATCATCCCTGCTCCCGACTATTTCTCAAGTCATATTGATCTTAAGAGTCTAAACTAATCGACGACGTGAATCTGTCTATGTTCCAGATCAATTTGGATAAATTTATCTTTTCTCTATCTGCAACTCGCTAAAAAATAATTTCCAGGATTTGGTAGGTTTGTTGTGGAACTAGTGAATTAGAGTCAAGGTGAAAACATAGATGAATCCTCAACCTGAAGAAGATTTGCAGCGTCGCCTCCAAAATTTAGAAGCCCAAATGCACTCTCAAGCTGTAGATGTGGGACAACCACCAGAAAACAGACAGAAATCGCCGTCTGCATTTGTCAACTTGAAATCTCATGTAGCGCGATTGCAGCTTTGGTTTGAAAACTTGAACCGTATTACCAAGGTGATAGTTGCAGGTGTGGGGGTGCTAGTGGGATTTGCCATGCTACAAGCAGTCATGAAACTAGTCGCATCTGTGATCAGTGTGGCAGTGTTGGCATTCTTCGTGTATCTTGGGTACAAATTTTTTGTATCTGGTAGCTTTGAAAAAAAGCAATAGTCTATCTTAACTGCGCCGAAAGCCACTTAAAAATAAATTCAAAGGAATTATAGAATGGCCACCCCAATTGTGAGGAGTAATACCAGTCCATCTAGCCAGTCCAACAAACCGGAAAAAGCCAAGTCATTGCCATTAAACACCAGACGTTTGGCTGCATGGGCCACTGAAATCACTCTGGTGGTGGTGAGTGGGCTAGTTCCCTTTGGGCTTGGTGTCTATGCCAATTCTCGCAGCGACCTCAACCGCGTTCCACTTCACCCAGTCTTGGTAGTCACAGAAAGAGCGATCGCTCGACCCTTGGCTTTGCCTGTCAGCTCTGGTATTCGCAACGTCGCCGCCCCGACGAATTTTTTGTGGATTATTGCCTTGTTAGCCCCTGTGAGCCTCTCGTGGTGGCAATTATATTTACTGGGGAAAACAGGTAGTACTATTCCTAAGCGGAAATTTGGTGTGCGAGTGGTGAACGAGGTAGGTAAGCCGCCCGGTTTAGCCGCAGCTGTGGCGCGAGAAGGAATTGGTCGCTGGACTGTACCTGTTTCCATCGCCTATATTCTTTGGCGCTACAGTTTTGCTTTTCCCAATTTAGGATTGTTCACATTTTTGGCTGTATTGATGGTGCTGGGAGAAGGCATAGCCTTACCCTCACGTCGAGGCCGTCGCGCATTCCATGACTGGTTGGCAGGTACGTATACAATAGATGGCACTCGTCCTGTGACATCCTCAGTTCCGGCTAATGCATCCCAGATAGAGCAGTCCGGGGAGGAAACAGCCCCTGTCTCAATGTCGATGCTCACAGGAGAAACGACAAATACTTCTACCCTGTGGCGACGGATGCGGCAAAATCCCAGCCGGACTTTGTTTGCGGTAGCAGTAGCCAGTATGATCGCTGTCCTGGGAACTTTAGTAGCCACGCAAGTTTATATCCAAACTCAACAAACTCGGCGGGAAACCAAGCAAATAAACAGCCAAAAGTTTTTGGTACTCGTAGAAAAATTGAGTCCTAACTCTGGTGCTAGCACAGAGGAACGCCAAACGATAATTCTGGCAATGGCTGGTCTCAATGATCCCCAGTCGATCCAATTTCTGACAGAGCTTTTGGTTAAAGAAACTAACCCCATTCTCCTGAATACAATTCAACAAGCTTTAACAGGTGTCGGACTCCCAGCTATCCCGGAATTGAAAAATAAAAATCAGTTGTTAGCAGGTGAATTAAAGTCTGTGGGTAACAATGCATCTTCACAGTCAGAATTGCGACCACAGCCGTTACATATTAACCAGCAGACAATCAATAAAATTCTCAGCGTCAACAGCACTCCAACGGCAGGGATTGATCTTAGTCGCGCTGAATTAGGTCAAAGCGGGACTCCATCAAGTTCGTTTTTTAACTTGGTGTTAGATAACGTTGATTTGTCGGGAATCAATTTCAAAGGGGCAAATCTCAACCAAGGCAGTTTTAAAGGTAGTATTTTTCGGGGAACTGGTGAGGATGGACGGTGGGATACTTATGATGATGCGATCGCGGATTTGAGCCAAGCTCAAATGAAACAAGCCAATTTCACCGATGCAAATCTCAGTCGCGTGATCATGAACCGTAGCGATTTAAGCCGCGCTACCCTCAACAGAGCTAATTTATCCTATGCACGTTTAATCGAAGCTGATCTCAGCAGTACTCAGCTAGTAGGAGCCAATTTGCGGGGTGCATTCCTAGAGAAAGCCAGCTTAACTGGGGCTGACATCGGTGATGCCAAATTCAACGAAGCCAATTTGTATGCGGCGCGTTTAAGTCGCGTCATTGCCATCGGCACACATTTATCCTATGCCAATTTAACTAATACTGATTGGCGAGGCGCAGATTTATCAGGAGCCTATTTAGACCGGGCTAATCTCAGCAATGCCAATCTCAGCGCTACTCGACTGACTGGTGCTGTTTTGCGTTCGGCGAAGTTGGAAAATACCAACTTGCAAAATGCTGACCTGAGCTTTGTTGATTTACGGGGAGCAAATGTCGCAGGTGCTGATTTTCAAGGCACAGTTTTCGCTCCTGTCCCCCAAAATCCCGAAGATCAATTTGTCGAAATGCCAGACTTAGGCTCAATCTCTGCTGTGGTCGAAGGAGTTGATTTTTCTCAAGCCAAAAATTTAGATAAAAGGCAAATAGCTTACATTTGTACCCAAGGCGGAGTCCATTCAAGTTGTGCGTCTGTAGGACTGGGAAGGGGTAATTAATCCTAGATAAATTCTCGCCTAAATCATCAGTAATAGCGATAATATAAGTATTCAAACGAACTTATAACATTCAAGATAGTGTGAGGTTTCCGATAATGAAGCATCTTGCTTATTTGGTTCCAGTCTTAGCGGCTGGCGCGGTCTTGAGTGTAGCTATTACTATTCAACCAGCACAGGCTCAGGTAGCATATGGTAGCTATGTCGGTGTAGGGCCAACTGTTGGTCTGACTGATGGAATTCAAGTTGGGGGTGTTGTAGCTGTCCGTTACAAGCTTCTAGAATCACCAATTTCTTTCCGCGCTCAAGCTTTAATTGGGAGAAATACCGCAGTTGTACCTACGGTTTCTTACGATGTTCCCCTGAATTGGCAAACTGATGCCTACTTGGGCGCTGGTTTGGTGTTGGCTGGTGGTGATAGTGATAGTTCTTCTCCTGTGGGCAACAAAATCAGTTTTGCTTTACAGCCAGGAATTGATTACATTATCCCCAATAGTAAGACTGTGATTTTTGGTAACGCCATCATTGCTTTTGATGCTTACCGTGACGGTGCTGGTGGTGCGGCTGTCTCTGTGCAAGGTGGTGTGGGTTATAGATTTTAAAATTTTGCCCTTAGCTTTGCTCCCCGTAGTTTAATTACGGGGTTTATTGTATGTTTTGTTTCCTTAACTACAAATTCTTGCCCCTACGACATTGGGAGTGAGATATTTTTTAATTAGGCGACCGAGAATTTCAATTCCTTGCTCGATATCTGCTGCTGTGTGGCAAAAGTTCAACCGCATTGCTTGATAACCGCCTCCTGGAAAAAATACGGCACCATTGGCAACGAGGACATGGTGAGATAAGGCTTCTCGACAAATTGCCTGAATCGGTAAATGGTCTGGGAGATGAATCCACAAAAATAAACCACCTTTGGGAATAGTCCAGGCGATTGCGCGGAGCGCAGTGCCAGAGGCAATCGCATCAGGAAAATAATGCTCTAGTGCTTGCAGCATCATGTTCCGTCCTTGCAAATTACTAGTGCGTAAACGACTCAGATGACGGCGGTAATGTCCTGATCCTAAAAACTCGCTGACAATTGCCTGAGATACCGTAGAAACGTGCAAGTCATTAAGTAATTTTTGCTTGACTAAATGCTGATGATGTTCACCTGTGACCACCATGTAACCTACTCTTAATCCAGGCATCAGGGTTTTGGAGAATGTACTGATGTACGTAACTAAATTGTGGCGATCGCTTGCTTTAATGGGAGCCGGAACAGGTTCAAAATTTAAACCTTCGTAAGCATTATCTTCCAAAATCGGACATTCGTACTCTTGTGCTAATGCCAGTAATTTTTGGCGATGTTCCTGGTTCGTTGTGATTCCTGTGGGGTTGTGTAGAGTGCTGATGGTATAAATTAATTTTGGTCGGTGACTGTGGAGATATTGCTCCAGTAATTCCAGATTCATTCCCTGTGCAGTCATGGGAATTCCGATGACTTTAGCGCCCAAATTTTCCAGAATGCCCAATGCACCATGATAAGTTGGTGTCTCCACAATCGCCCAATCCCCTGGTTGGAGATAATATTGCATCGCTAGAGATAATGCTTGTTGTGAACCAGTGGTAATAATGATTTCTTCGGGAGAAACAGCTAATCCTGTTTGCACTAACATCTGAGCAATCAACTGTCGCAGCAGAAGTTGTCCTTGAGGAAAGTCTTCTTTAAAGAGGATATCTCCGGCTTTAGCTAAGGCACGTTTGGCAATTCGTTGGAGATTTGCTAAACCAGGATTATGGGGAAAACCTGAACTGAAATCAATCATATCTCGTTGCCGTCGCGCCTGAATTGAAGCTGTATATTGTTCTGAAAATGATTCTCCCCCTTGAGAAATTATTACCTCTTGGGCTGGGGCGAAGTGTGACCGGAAGGTAAAACTAGAGCTAATGGTAGAGTTAACAAAATATCCTGAACCTTGGCGAGCATGAATCAGTCCATCGGCTTCTAGGAGACTATAGGCTTCAATTACAGTTAACTTGTTGACTTGAATACTTTCGGACAAAGCCCTAATTGAGGGCAGTTTTTGACCAGTCGTGATTTTTCCAGATTGAATCAAACGACTTAAATAATCGCGAATTTGCCGATAAATAGGGTTTTGTGAGTGCCGATCTAAGGGAATAATCACAGCGCCACCCTTCCTTAAAGACGAAAGCAGGAGAATACAGGCAATATAAGCGATTTTCCTGAGTTTTAACCAGTACAGTTGTGTTGAATTTGACTATAACAGTTAGCAATGCCGCTACTGTACCAGACTAAATTGGCTAAATCTGTACCTTCTCACGCAGCTATGAGCAAGGGAATCTAGAAAGTATAAGTGTGGAAAGAAATTTTTATGCAGATACTTGAAGTATGGTGGCGGCTAGAGTCAAAACGGCAAATATTTTGGCAAAAATTAGTTAATGCACTGTCAGCCAGTTCGGAATTGCAAGTTTGGCAAAAAAGCGATCGCTCTGGTCATATTACTTGGCGAGCCTATAATCCCATGACAGGCCGTTCTGCTTGTTTTGGCTCTGAAGAAGAAATGCGAGTCTGGATTGAGATGCAGTATTACCAAGAAATGTAACGATCAGAATGGATTTTTGTAAGAGTATAATCATCGTAAATATTATCTAGTCGTCGATTATGCCATCTATCAATTCCTCTGATACAAACGATGTACTTCGTTACCGTCCTCGCCGTCTGCGCCGGACTGAAACTTTACGACGCATGGTCAGGGAAACAACTCTCAGCGTTAACGACCTCATCTATCCCATGTTTGTGACTGAGGGAGAGGGGCAAAAAGTTGAGATAGCTTCTATGCCTGATTGTTATCGTTATTCCTTAGATTTATTGTTAAAAGAAATTAAGGAAGTTTATGATTTGGGAATAAATGCGATCGCACTTTTTCCCGTAGTTCCAGAAGAGCTAAAAGATGATACTGGTACTGAAAGCTTTAACCCAGATGGACTGGTACAGCGAACTGTCAAAGCGATCAAAGAAGCAGTTCCCGAAATTATTATCATGACTGATGTTGCCCTTGACCCCTTCACGAATCATGGGCATGATGGTTTAATCGATGACCAGGGTAATATTTTAAATGACCCCACCGTGGAAGTGTTGGTCAAAATGGCCGTTTCCCAAGCAGCCGCTGGGGCAAGTTTTGTTGCACCTTCCGACATGATGGATGGCAGAGTCGGCGCAATTCGTCGCGCTTTAGATGCAGAAGGCTACATTGATGTGGGAATTTTGGCATATTCTGCTAAGTATGCCTCTGCCTATTATGGCCCCTTCCGGGATGCTTTAGATTCTGCACCGAAATTTGGTGATAAAAAGACTTACCAAATGGATGCAGGTAATGCCAGAGAAGCTTTGAAGGAAATAGAACTAGATATAGCTGAAGGAGCAGATATTGTCATGGTTAAACCTGCCCTCGCTTATCTCGATATTATTCATCAAGTCCGCAACGCCACACATCTGCCTGTAGCAGCATATAACGTTAGTGGCGAATACTCCATGATTAAAGCTGCTGCACGGATGGGTTGGATTGATGAGAAAAAAATAATTTTGGAAACTTTAACCAGCATGAAACGAGCCGGTGCTGATTTGATTTTGACTTATTTTGCCAAAGAAGTGGCTTTAATGTTGGTATAAACCTCTGTTGTTTATTTCTCTGCGTTCTCTGCGCCTCTGTGGTTCGTCTCTTTCGTGAATTTATTTCTAGGAAATGCCTAATTCTAATTTTTAACGAACCGCATTGGCCCTAGCCTCTCCCTTTGGGAGAAGGGCGCAAAGTACACAAAGGAAGAAGGGAAGAAAGTTATTGTTGCTTTGGATACGGAACCCAGAAAAAATCAAATGATGCGAGTTTTAATTCTGGGTGGAACCGGAGAAGCGGCAGAATTAGCCACCAAAGTTGCGAATATCCAGGGAATTGAGGTAATTTCATCTTTAGCCGGTCGCACCAGTAAACCTTCAGTCCCATTAGGCGATTTGCGAATTGGGGGTTTTGGTGGTGTGGCTGGACTAGCTAACTATCTAGATCAGATGAAAATCGATGTGTTGATCGATGCTACCCATCCCTTTGCTAATCAGATTGCTTTGAATGCGGCCGATGCTGCAATGCAAGTCAAAATCCCCCGTTTGAAGTTAATCCGCCGACCTTGGAAAAAAGTAAATGGCGATCGCTGGATTGAAGTTGATAGTGTAAAATCTGCCGCAGCTGTTCTCGAAAATCAATCAAAACGGGTTTTTTTAAGCATTGGTAGGCAAGAAATCGGTACTTTTGCTCACCTGAATCAAATTTGGTTTCTGATGCGGATGATTGACCCGCCTGAGCCAAATGCCTTAGTACCGCCGGGAATATTGTTGTGCGATCGCGGGCCTTTTCACCTCCATAATGAGAGAGAAATCCTGATTCACCATCAAATTGATACCATTGTCAGCAAAAATAGCGGTGGTGATGCCACTTATGCCAAGATTATTGCCGCACGGGAACTAAAACTCCAAGTTGTAATGGTAAACCGTCCCCCTATACCACCAGGAGAACAAGCCACAGACATAGATGAAGTTTTAGAGTGGCTATTACAGCACTTGCATCCGTGACTCAGTATTTCTTCCTTTGCGCCTCTGCGCCTCTGCGTGAGAAAAAATCCAACATAAAAAACGCCCCCCATTTCTGAGAGGCGTTTCTTATTCAGCTAAACTTAATGATTAACCGTTGATAGCAGGTGCAGTTAAAGCAACAGGAGCAACATCAGCAGCAGCCAAGTCTAGAGGGAAGTTGTGAGCGTTGCGCTCGTGCATTACTTCCATACCCAAGTTAGCGCGGTTGATTACGTCAGCCCAGGTAGCGATGACGCGACCTTGAGAATCAATTACTGATTGGTTGAAGTTGAAACCGTTCAAGTTGAACGCCATTGTGCTGATACCCAAAGCGGTAAACCAGATACCGATTACAGGCCAAGCAGCTAGGAAGAAGTGAAGTGAACGGCTGTTGTTGAAGGAAGCGTATTGGAAGATTAACCGACCGAAGTAGCCGTGGGCTGCAACGATGTTGTAGGTTTCTTCTTCTTGTCCGAACTTGTAACCGTAGTTTTGTGATTCGGTTTCGGTTGTTTCACGTACCAAGGAGGAAGTTACCAAGGAACCGTGCATTGCGGAGAATAATGAACCACCGAAGACACCAGCTACACCTAACATATGGAAGGGGTGCATCAGGATGTTGTGTTCTGCTTGGAACACAATCATGAAGTTGAAGGTTCCGGAGATACCCAAAGGCATACCGTCAGAGAATGAACCTTGACCAATTGGGTAGATTAAGAATACTGCGGTAGCAGAAGCCAAAGGCGCAGAGTAAGCTACACAGATCCAAGGACGCATACCCAAGCGGTAAGATAGTTCCCACTGACGACCCAGGTAGCAAGCGCAACCGATCAAGAAGTGGAAAATTACCAATTGGTAAGGACCGCCGTTGTACAACCACTCATCTAAGGAAGCTGCTTCCCAGATGGGGTAGAAGTGCAAGCCGATCGCGTTGGAGGAAGGAACAACTGCACCTGAGATGATGTTGTTTCCGTAAATCAAGGAACCAGCTACTGGTTCGCGGATACCGTCGATGTCTACTGGAGGAGCAGCTACGAATGCGATGATGAAGCAGGTGGTAGCAGCTAGTAGGGTTGGGATCATGAGAACGCCGAACCAACCGATGTAAATCCGGTTGTCGGTGCTGGTGATCCACTCGCAGAAGCGATCCCATACGTTAGCGCTTTGACGCTGTTGTAAGGTAGTAGTCATTTCTATGATTGCGATATGTTTTTAATGAATCAGACGCATCGTTTGCTTGTCTGTCCTAATAAACTTAACATGAATTTACGTTTTGTAAAGTATTAATTTTGTTATCAAATTTGCTACAAACATTACATTTACTTATATTAAGTTGCCAATAAAGGCTAAATAACTGCCCTGACCGTTAAAAATCAAAGTAAATATAAGGTAAGCTCCCGTCAGGAGCTAATAACCACACTGAGTAAAGGCATAGCGGTACAAAGACCAGCTTTACAGGCCAGTTAAACTCTAACTTCAGCCTGCTATTAAAGGCATAAATTATACTCATAAATAGAGCTAGGATGACCAGCAACGAAGTCAGCTGATATTGGTTCATATTCAAGGATTCTACATAAACTTTCTGCAAAAACTGGGCATCGGCAGAATGACCCCAGAGGTGCTGAATTACCCAAGCAGAATCCTGGAGATTGGGGAGGCGGAACCAAATCCAAGAGATAAAAACCATCAGTTGGGTTAAAAACCAAGCGACAACTATACCCAGAGGATTTTGCCAGAAATGTGTCAAAGTTTCAAAGCGATCGCTAATCACATCTGTGAGTCGATGCAGCCCCAACGCTAAACCGTGGAATATACCCCAAACGATAAAACCCCAGGCTGAACCGTGCCAGATCCCAGCGATTAGCATCACAATAAACAAATTCCAGCAGGTGCGAGTCAAGCCTTGACGCGAACCACCCAAAGGAAAATAGACATAGTTTCGTAACCAATCGCCTAAAGTCATGTGCCAGCGCCGCCAAAATTCAGCAATGCTGGTGCTGAAATAAGGAAAGTTGAAATTCTCAGGTAAAACTAAGCCGAAGAGTAAAGCACTCCCACGAGCGATGTCTACATAACCACTGAAATCCAAATATAACTGTAAGCCATAGGCAAATGTCGCCAACCACAGATCAGTGCTACCCGCCCGTTGTAGATTGCCAAAACATAAATCAACAAAAATTCCCAAGTTATCTGCCAAAATTCCTTTTTTGACTGCGCCCTGAGAAATTAACCACAGTGCTTCTGTTACGCCCTCAGCAGAGGGGAAGTGTGGTTTCTGCAATTGAGATGATAGGTTGTGATAACGAGTAATTGGGCCAGAAATCAGTTTAGCAAAGAATAATTTATAGGTAGCAAATTTGAGGAAGTGTTTAGTAGCTGGCGCACCACGATAAACATCTACTAAATAAGCAATGCACTCAAAAGTGAAAAATGAAATCCCCAAAGGTGCAATTAATTTAAAGGCAGAATCTGGTGAATTGATTTGCAGATTAAAAACATATTTAAAGAAAGCGGGTAGATATTTAAAGCTCAATAACAATAAAACATTTAAACTTACACCCAGCCACAATAACTTGAGCCGACGACGATTCCAATCGGTTTGGGCAAATTGCCACTCTTCGTTAGAAAGTTGCCAGTCAACAGCATATTTTCCGTGTGTGGTATTGTTGCCAATCTCTAGCCCCACACGAAAATTAATAAAAGTCAGTACCAATAATAAAGGAATGTACTGAACATTCAAAGACCCATAGAAAACCAGACTAGCAATCAGCAACGTCCACATCCGCAATTTATGGTTAGCTACAGACCAGTAAATTCCCAGTACACTCAGCAAAAACACTCCATAGAAAATTGATATAAAGTTCATATTTTAGTTATTAGTTATTAGTCATTGGTCATTAGTCATCATTGGTTCTGGGTTATTTCCTTGAAATGTTTATCTCTCCACGTCTTACTTTGTCGGCCAAGCAATCATCGGATCATTAGCCAACCTTTTAGATACTTCGTATGCTCCAAAGCGGTTGAGGTGACTGGGGTCAGAAAAGAAATCATTGCTTTTTGGCCAAAGTTGGCTTAAGTCTCTATATATAAACTTGGGCTTGCTTGAGAGGGATAACATATGTTGCTGAAATTCTTGCTCATATTTTGTGCGGACTGGATCTAAATAATCAGAGGTCAGGGGCATATTAACAAATACTAAAGAAATATTCCGAGACTGGGTAAACTGTAAAATTTCTTCAAAAGCTGCATCTTGTTCACCTGCTATCTGGAAATCTTTATAATCGTTGTCGTAGTTACCTGCAACTCTAGGGTGCTTTTGATAGTGAATTATCGGATTGAAGCGCACGGATAAAGCTAAAAATCCATCAAAATCTACTGCTTGCTGGGTAGTATCTAGTTCAGAATTATCAGGATTTAATTCTGTTTGTGACCCTATAGTTTGAGTTTCTTTAACTAAAGGCAATGAAAGCAGTTGTTTCTGCAATAAAGTTTGAACTTGATCACGACTTTGATAGCTCAACGAAACGCCAGATAATACCTGATTTAACCAGTCATTTACTGCTTGATAACTGTTAACTTTGGGTTTTTCTCCTACTGGCGGCTGAGATGCAGAATTGGCGGAATTTTGCCGCGATTCATCGCTATTTGCAGATGTGAAGGCTTTTTGCAATACCTGTTTGTAACCCTCTGATGCGGCGATCGCCTTAAAGGTGATATCCTCCCGATTGCTATTGAAGGCACGGGAACCATCTGCCCACAGAATGAGTTTTGGGAGTTCCGCTGGCTCTAGCACCTGACGAATAATCAAGTCTACAACTTGTGCTGTCGCACCGTTAATGCCAAAATTAAATACGTCAAGATGGGGATAACCCTGATTTGCTAAAGTCTGAGAAAGTACTACCGGATCAATTCCTCTCAAGGCGCGGGAGGAACCAATAATTAATACATCTGCTGGTTTACCGTTTTCAGCAATTCGCTGTTTGTACAATGCTAGTTGTTCGTTTAATTGGCGAGAATTGAAACTGGGTATTGGCGATCGCGCTGCTAATAAAATTGCTGCGGCGTTGGCTCTTTCTTTCAGTGGTCCTGCTCTTAAAATCCTTTCTTGGCCATCGTCCTCTTGGGTAAACCCAGAATTATTAAAGACATCTTTTTGACTCTGAGAAGATTGCTTCCCAGACCTGCTAGTCAAAAATCCTGATTTCTGATTCTGGTTGGCTTCAGAACTCAATGAGGGTGAAACACTAGTTACTTGTGGTGAACTTGGTGTCGGGCGAGTAATTATATGATTCAAAATCCAATCAGTTTGCACAGTCAGCAATAAACCCAACGTACCCCAAACTAGAGCTACCTTCAGCCCTTGACTATCAGGATTCTGGATGACTGATTCACCACTTTCTGTAAATATCTGCGTTCCTGTTAACCACTTTTTCACTGTGGTGATCGCAGTTGTTGTCCAATCTCTGGCAACTTCTGTAACAAAATTTTGAACTTCTTCGGAAGTTAAATCATGACGCAAAACGGGCTGATTAATTGTCGAAATGTGATTAATTTCGTTTGTACCAATTAACAGCTCATTAACATATTCCGCAGTCGCAGCAAATTCTGGGGTGGCTTCTGGAACTAAACGTTGACGTGTTACTAAATCTACGCCATCATGCCAAAATGGTTCCTTATTACCAGCACGGCGACCGTAGACGCGCACCCCGGCAATACCGGGAATTTTTAACTGTCGCAAAAACTGGGTGACTTTATGAGCTACTTGTGAGCGAGCTGGGCAAATGGTCGCATCACACATAATATGCAACAAGTCACCTTTGCGTAGCAGCAGAACACGAATACCACCTGTCTTTAAACGCCGATCCAGATCAAGATTGAGTAAACGCTCTAGTAAAAAAGTAATTGCTGGTTGATCCCCATCACTGGCTAACTCAAAGGGTAATGGGGCTAGGGCTGGATGTTCGCTAGCAGGTAAAGTTAGCCAGTCAATCCAAGCTGGTTGCTGATCTGAAGTGGTTTTTCCGTACACAGTGGCAGCCAGAATACCTTGGGGAGCGATCGCTTCTAGGTGGCGGGAAATTCTCTCTAAACATTGGGCTTTATCTGGCGCTGGGGCAGTGTTTAACGGGTCAACAGCCGGGGTACAAAAGATATGTAAGGTTGATTCTTTGAGAGAAACTTGTACGGCCACCTTTAACTCTGACAATATCGAGCTTAATAGCCTGGTGATTGCCTGCACGTCTCCCCACCTGGCCCAGTCCTTGAGCATCATTTCTGGCGGTCGCAGATCCACTCTCAGCAGCCAATCAGATACTGCTTCACCACTGACTTGGGAAACAATCACCGCATCTTGGTAGCCGACCAGTTTCAAATCTCGTAACTGCTGGGCTACTGGTTCAGCTAATAATGATGAATCGGGGCTATAGCTAGACTGACAAAAGATCCACAGGCGATTCACTACCGCTTGATTGCTATCTTTTGGCTGATACTGCTGGATTTTCACCTGTACCGACACACCTAACGGACTGAGAGTTTCGCTGAGATAGCGGGCAATGGCATTGGGGTCTCCTCGACGTGCCAAATTTTCATTAGAAAGAATCAGAGATCCACCCACAGAAGCGGATTTTTCCGAGTCTTCCAGGACTTGCTCTACCTGTTCTAGATGCCGTTCTATCTGGTTTAAATAAACCCGATGACACCATTTGGGTCGATATTCCCCTTTCTTCCGCCCATAGACAAATACTTGGTATATTGAGGGTTGTTCGTTACTAGTTAAAAGATCCAAATCTGTTTGCTGTAGCGCGTGAAGCAAGTCAGACAGAGTGCGCCAGCGTTGAGGAAACTCTGAACCTTCACAAAGAATGTGTAGGTCATTTCCCCGCAACCGGACTTTTACCCCAAAAGAGTTGATTCCTGTGGCTTGGCTTACCCACTGCACTAGTGATTTCTGACTATCTAGTAATACTGTTTTCATGGGCAGTTAACTTTAGTCATTAGTTATTGGTCATTGGTCATTGGTGAATCAAACATGAACTCAGGACTTTCTGGTAAAGACGCGTTTAATTGCGTTTCTATTCAGGTCTGGGAAACCCTGGGGCTTGTACTTGTAAACTTGTAAACTAGAAACATAGGTCTATCACACTTGGCAGTTTTTTTTTAACAATTTTGTTACCTTGTGGGCTTGCAAAATCGGCCAAAATAGACAAGTAGGTCTGGAAGTCGCACAAACGTTGAATGCACGCGTTTCTTTTTACTCATTTGCCAACAACCAAGAATTAGCAATGACTCCTACTACCCAAAAGTCCTCAGACAATACCGGATTCCATCTACCTTTGTTGAGCATTCCCCAATCTTTCCTCTTACAAATAGGTACAGCGTCTATACTACTGCTGCTCACCACAGAAAAGGCTACAGTAAAAGCCCTAGAATCTATGGGGCAAGCCAGTGAAGAATTATTTCGAGGCGATCGCCTGCCGATTCTCCCGTTTCCAGATGACAACATTTTGCATACAAGCGCCAGAGGCGGGGAAAGAAGTTAAAAAATATACTTAAATCCTAAAAGACTCATGGTTTGACCTTGAGAATTAATTGCCTTGCACAGACGCGAATCATCGCGTCTCTACGATGTAAACAGTAATCAGCTTACAAGAGCAGAAATTATGGGTTCTACTTTATACAGTTTGTCTCATGCAGCGAATTTCTACCCTGCGTCGGAATTATTTTTGCGTCATCGTCTCCAAGTAGTAGAGGAATTGTGGGAATCAGTACTCCGGCAAGAATGCGGTCAAACGATGGTGGATCTATTGCGACAATTGCGCGATTTGTGTTCGCCAGAAGGACAAGCCACAAATGACCAAGCTGCATCTGCCGTTAAGTTGATTGAACAACTGAACATCAACGAGGCAATTCGAGCAGCTCGCGCCTTTGCGTTGTATTTCCAGTTGATTAACATCATAGAGCAGGAATATGAACAACGTCAGCAATTAACCCGCTATTCTGAGGGGGAAGCCGAAACGGTCATTCAGGAGGAGAGGTTATCAAACGCTTCTTACTCCTCCAACCAAAAGGAAGATGATTCCGTTCCTGTGAATCAAGAACTAGACCTACTATCAAAAAGTTGGGTTACCAAAGCAATGGGAAAACAAAAAGGTACTTTTGCTACTCTGTTTCCCCATTTATTCAAGCTGAATGTGCCACCGCAACAAATTCAACGCCTGATCTCGCATCTGGATGTGCGTTTGGTGTTTACAGCTCACCCGACGGAAATAGTGCGTCACACCATCCGCGATAAACAAAGACAGGTGGTAAACCTGCTGCAAAAACTGGATGTAGTAGAAAACCGCACTGAAAGCACCCTGGGCGGATATCCTTGGGAAGCAGCGGATTTGCGAGAACAATTGCTGGAAGAAATTCGCCTGTGGTGGCGGACAGATGAACTCCACCAGTTCAAACCCACAGTGCTGGATGAAGTTGATTATGCCTTACACTATTTCCAAGAAGTGTTATTTGATGGTATTCCTCAACTTTATAAGCGCTTAAAATATGCTCTGGGTCAGACATTTACTTGGCTAGAACCGCCCCATAAAAACTTTTGCTCTTTTGGTTCCTGGGTAGGTTCAGATCGCGATGGTAACCCATCAGTTACACCAGAAATCACTTGGCAGACAGCTTGCTATCAGCGGAAAATGGTCTTGGAAAGATACATTAAATCAGTAAAGCAGCTGATTGAATTATTGAGTGTATCGATGCACTGGAGCGATGTCTTACCAGAGTTGCTGGAATCTTTAGAGATGGATCAGTCGCAGTTAAGTGATGTGTACGATGCACTGGCGTTGCGTTATCGCCAAGAACCCTATCGCTTGAAACTGGCTTATGTGCTGAGACGGTTGGAAAATAGTCGCGATCGCAATGTAGCTTTGTATAACCACGAAAAGTCACCCAAGGAAGACTCCCCCATGTATCGTTCGGGGTCGGAGTTTTTGGCAGAATTGCGGTTAATTGAACGTAATTTGACTGAAACTGGTTTAAGCTGTCGGGAGTTAGAAACGCTGATTTGTCAAGTAGAAATTTTTGACTTTAACTTGACTCAGTTGGATATCCGCCAAGAATCAACGCGACACTCTGATGCTTTAAATGAGATTCTGGAATATCTGCAAGTCTTACCCCAATCCTATAACGAGCTATCGGAAGAACAGCGAGTGGCTTGGCTAACTGGGGAACTGCAAACCCGGCGACCATTAATTCCCGCAGAATTGCCATTTTCGGAAAAAACCAACGATGTGATTGAAACTTTCCGAATCTTGCGATCGCTACAGCAGGAGTTTGGTGTCAACATCTGCCAAACTTACATCATTAGTATGTGCCGGGAAGTTAGCGATGTCTTGGAAGTTTTACTCTTAGCCAAAGAATCCCGACTTTTTGACCCGGTGGTGGCTGTGGGGACTATTCAGGTTGTTCCCTTATTTGAGACAGTAGAAGACCTACAACGCTCTAGAAGCGTCATGCGGCAGTTATTTGAACTCCCGCTATATCGGGCTTTATTAGCAGGTGGCTATGAAGCACTCAAAGCCATTCAGCAAGAAGGTTCTTCATTGCCGATTGTCCCGACTACGGCTTCTCCCCTCACCCCTAACTTACAAGAAGTCATGCTGGGGTATTCTGATAGCAATAAAGACTCTGGTTTTTTAAGTAGCAACTGGGAAATTCATAAAGCCCAAAAATCACTCCAGACAATCGCGGAAGGATATGGTCTGAGTTTGCGGATTTTCCACGGACGCGGGGGTTCTGTGGGACGAGGAGGCGGCCCAGCTTTTGAGGCGATTTTGGCGCAACCAGGACACAGTATTAATGGGCGGATTAAGATTACTGAACAAGGGGAAGTATTAGCTTCTAAATATTCGTTGCTGGATTTAGCTTTGTATAATCTGGAAACCATTACCACGGCTGTAATTCAAGCCAGTCTATTACGCACCGGGTTTGATGATATTGAACCTTGGAATGAGATTATGGAAGAATTAGCAGTGCGATCGCGTCAACATTATCGCGCACTCATTTACGAGCAACCAGATTTCATCGACTTTTTTCACCAAGTTACCCCCATAGAAGAAATTAGCCAGTTACAAATCAGTTCTCGTCCAGCACGACGACCATCTGGAAAGAAAGATTTAAGCAGTCTGCGAGCTATTCCTTGGGTATTTAGCTGGACACAAACCCGATTTTTGCTGCCTTCTTGGTATGGTATCGGCACAGCTTTACAGGGATTCTTAAATGAGGAAGAGGAAACAGAAGAACACCTGAAATTGCTCCGCTACTTTTACATGAAATGGCCTTTCTTCAAAATGGTGATTTCCAAAGCAGAAATGACCTTAGCCAAAGTAGATATGCAAATGGCACATCACTATGTTCAAGAACTCTCTAACCCTGAAGACAAAGAACGGCTAGAAAAAGTTTTTGAGCAAATTGCCAACGAATTCTATCTCACTAGAGATTTAGTGCTAAAAATTACTGGTCACAGTCGGCTTTTGGATGGTGATCCTGTATTACAACGTTCAGTGCAGTTACGCAATGGTACAATTGTACCTTTAGGATTCATCCAAGTTTCCCTACTCAAACGCTTGCGACAGTCCCGGAATATTACTGCTACTTCTGGCGTGATTCACTCTCGTTACAGCAAAGGAGAGTTACTGCGAGGCGCACTGTTAACGATTAACGGGATTGCCGCCGGGATGAGAAATACAGGCTGACCGAAGAGGCAGGAGAGCAGGGAGCAGGGGAGCAGGGAGCTGGGGAGATTTGGAATTCCCCTGCCAAAAGGGTTCTGAGCAACTAAATCTATTTATACTCAAAGTAGGGTGGGTTACGCAGCGTAACCCACCATTCATTGCTGAATTCAACTCATGATTAAAAATAGACTTTTAACTTGTACCTTTTTAGCTTTAACATCAGGATTTTTTGGTGGTTACATCGGTGGACAAATGACATCGATACTGCATAACCAGAAATGTCAAAACCAAGCTTGGGGTTTAAAGGTGATGTGTAATGTTTGGGTAACGCCCGGAGCTGCTTTGCAAGGTACTACAACTGGATTATGGACAGGTACTATTTTAGGAGCATTTGTTGGCGGTTCTATTACACGCCCAGAATGATCAGTGGCTAATTGCGTCAGCAAGGCTGGTAAAATCTACCCATAGCCTTGAGAATAAATTGCCATGCCTACTGAAACTAATGAAGTAAATTCTACAACCAAGGGTGCTGATGCTATCGACGAAGCGATCGCCCAAGGAATCGATTTTGATGGTTCTGCCATTCCGCCTGCAAAGCTAGAACTGTATAGCAAAGTCATGGCACTAGAGGGAAATAGACAGCGTAGTGGCGTATCGAATACCATGCGATCGCGCATTGTGCGAATTGGCGCAAAACACATTCCTCAAGCCGAACTTGATAAATTCCTTGTAGAAGCAGGTTTTGCACCCCTAAAAGAGAAAGAAATTGCCTTCTTCTATGGCGGTAAGTGATATTCTTACCGAAAAATTGGGTTGAAAGCCCCGTCGTAGAACGACGGCTTTTAATTCATTAGTGTACTAAGATGCTGCTACACTAATTGTAGTGGAAAGGTAATCAACCACTTAAAAAACCTAGCCGTTGAAAGACAAAGCACTGAACCTTCTCCCAAAGGGAGAGGCTTCGCCAAGATAATTGAATCTATGCGGTTCTACTGCATTATTCTAGTTTCCTCCTAGCAGTAGGTAAAAGATTCATAGGGGCTAGACGACTCAGAATTTTGAAACAAATGTTTCAAACTAAACAGGACTTGCACTCATGCAAATAGGGTAGGGCATACCCGAATTAACGCTTGGGGAGAATCCCATCTCTGGTCTAGATGACGCAAGGACTCTAGGTTAAGTGGTTTCTTTGAACCAAGAATCCCCGTCGATTTATCGCGTGGAGTGTCAATTTTCTAAAGTTCTCACCGTCACTACTTGAGGCGGTGTGGAATCGGGTGGATAAATTAAATCTAACTGGACATTGCGCTGATTTGAAGGTGGCAGTGTAACTTGCAATAATGGTTCTAAAACTTGAGCCGTTCTATGCCATAGATGCACGTAGCGCGTTTTGTCTTGTCCCTGGTCATCAACATAACGCAATCTGACAGTACCTCGAAAAAATGGAAAATCTAGGGATGGCTTGAGAAAACGCACACCACCTTGAGATAATTTATCTTCCTTCAAAGGTGTTTCTAGGGTAATAGTCACCTTCTGGGTTTCGTTAGTGTTGTTGTTTAGGGGCAAGTTGAGGTTATATTCCACCCCATAATTACCGTGCGCTTCATAAGCTGTATCGGCATAGCGTACCAGCATTTTCGCCGTTTGATTTTGTTCAGTACCTAATCGACCACTCCGCAGAGTGTCTAAAGCATAGGAAATGCCTTTGCCTGGTTGAGGAATTGTCAAATACTCAGCTTCGGGATCATCCACTAGCTTTGCTTGCCACTGGGAACCTTGGGAGACACCAGCGACGCGCCCATAAATCAGTTGTCCACTGGTAGCATCGGGAGAAGAGGGGGTTTTATCCCTTGGCCCGGCTAAGTTTCCAGTATCCAGTAATGCTTGCCATTCTGCAAGAGTCGGTGCGCGATCGCTATCATCAGCATTTTTCTTCGCAAATGTAGCCAAACTAGCTGCATAAATTTCGCCACTACTACGCAGACGCATGAAGCTAGAACGACCATTGACAGGCTTTTCTAAATGTCGCACGGGAATAGGATGATTGAGTAACATTCGACTTGTTCCGGCGGGAATTACCAGTTTGGCGGGAAAATCAGCTTGGCGAATGCCTCGAAGTACGTCACTCACAGCCCGATTGCCTGGACCTGAGTAGGCTTTACCATCATTATTTTCTACATAAGGGGGTAAGGTAACGAAGGGTGCATCCTCCATCAAATAGCTTGCAGCCTGCAACACATCCACCGTCACAGATTTTTTACCAGGGTTATGCAGAATTACTCCTAGATAAAGCGTTTGTAAATCCTTGGGAGTATGGGTGTAGTGGTGGGCAAATAAATCAAAGCGTCCCTGGAAAGGAAAATTGAGGTGTGCTGCGGGTAATTTTTTTCCATTTGCCGGAAATGTAGACAGCAAAATCCCCTCGGTTTTCACCCATTCTGGACTATTGCTATTAAATACAGGTATGGTATCCAAATTCCCAGGTAAAGCACGTACTTCCCCAACCTGCACTATCTCTTGGGGTGTTGGCTTTGGTGAACTTTGGGCAACTACTGAATCATCATTCCGAATATTAGAGTTAAAAATTGTACATCCGACTATGGGAGCGATCGCAAGTCCGAATAGAAGTAAAAATATAGTTTTGGGTAATTTATTTTGAGATTGTTTGACTGACATCTTTGTTGATTTCCCGGAAACTGATGATTCAAAGATCACAAGTTGTAGCTACAAGTTCCTGGAAACAGATTTCTTAAAGCACTTACATCTGGCTGTTGACATCACTCCACCTTTGACTTGCATCAAAGTCTCCCCTCTCCTTACTAAGGCTATCGTGTACACAGAAGTCGGTAAATTCTCGTTTGTGTCATAAGACCCCACCCCTAACCCCTCCCCGCAAGCGAGGAGGGGAACTGGATTTTTGCTTAAACCCTTTTTTAGGGCGGGAAACCCTTTCTGGATCAAGATGTGTGTACACCCTAGCCTTAGTAAGGAGAGGGGCTGGGGGTGAGGTTCTGTATTTTAATTAATCCACATTATTCCTCATAAAAAAAGACAGACTTTTCGCCTGTCCACAAAAGTATTGATTTAGCAAAGAATTTAGAAATTAAGTTCAGCAGCTTGGACTTTTTCCACTTGCTTCTTCTTCAGCACGAGCATTACTTGAGCTAACATTACAAGTGCAACAAAGGCAATCATGCCTTGAACTCGGCTTGAGTCTTGCAAGACAATTTCTACATCTTTTTGACCAAATCCACCGACATTGGGGTTATTAGTCAAAGCATCACCAGCAGTTACAGATTGTCCTTCAGAAACAATCAATTCTGGACCTGCGGGAATGGTATCAATAGTAGTATCGCCAGATGCTGTTTGGATATTTACTAGATATTTGGCATTACCATTTTCATCTTCCTCTTTGGCAATCTTGCTAATTGTGCCAGTAGCGGAAGCATTATAAATGGTATTATTGCTCTTTTCACCAGTAGGATAAACTTGTCCACGTCCCCGGTTTGCACCTAAGTGAACTGAATATTTACCGAAGTGAATATTTTTATCAGTGGCGGGGTTGGGTGAAAGAACTGGGAAGACAATTTCTTGATACTGTTCACCGGGAATAGGACCCACAAGAAGAACATTCTCGCTGTCTTCAGTGTAGGGTTGGAAGTAAACATCGCCTACTTCTTCTTTCAGTTCTTCAGAAATGCGGTCTGCTGGGGCAATTTTGAAGCCTTCGGGTAACATCAACACAGCGCCGACGTTCAAGCCAACTTTAGAACCATCAGCACCAACTTGTTGGATGTTGGTATCGTAGGGAATTTTCACCACTGCTTTAAACACAGTATCAGGCAAAACTGATTGGGGAACTTCCACTTCTGCTGGTTTAGCTGCTAAGTGACAGTTAGCACAAACAATCCGCCCAGTCGGTTCGCGGGGGCTTTCAGGATAGGTTTGTTGCGCCCAGAAGGGATAAGCAGCCGCGCTTTGAGGCAGGGCTAAATCGCTAGTGAAGTAGAATGTCAAGGTAGCGATCGCTATGAGCAATGTTTGCATAATTGCTCTAGCAGTGCGAGTTAAACTCGCTGTGGTACGGGCATTTCTCATCTCTATAAGGACAATTATTTTCTGGTTAATTGGTCATTGGTCATCTCAGCACTCTCTTGTACAGACACGACTGATCGCGTCTGGGTCTCAGCACTTAATTAAGACCACCAAGGCTCTTCATCGGTGCGGAAGTCGGTTTCAGTCCAAGGGGTCAAGACGATTCTGTCATTTTCGGTTTTGGTGTGTGCGAGAGCCAAAGACAGAGGTGCTGGACCTCTGACCACCTTACCAGTTGCATCGTACTGGGAACCGTGACAAGGACATTTAAACTTGTTCTCTGCGACGTTCCAGGGAACAACACAACCTAAGTGTGTGCAGATAGCATTAATGCCATAATCGCCAATGGCTTCTTTGCTTTCTACGACCATATAGGTGGGGTCGCCTTTGAGTCCTTGAACTAAAGCGCGATCGCCTACGTTGTGGCTGGCTAGAAAGCTAGTGACACTCACATCGTTACCCAGCTCGTCTTTTGCAGTTGTACCACCACCAGCGCCACCGCTAGCAGGTGGAACAAAGTACTTGACTACGGGATACAATGCACCCAGAGCTACACCAGTCACAGTTCCAAAAGTCAGCAAATTCATGAACTGACGACGGCCCATATCTGGCACGTCCATTGATTCAGAAAATTGAGCCATATTCTACGCGCTCTTTGTGTATTTTGTTAAGCATTCTTACAAGAGTACCAGTACTTGAGGTACTCCTGTTTGAGTCGAAATGCTAACGCCTACAACGATGCTAATTTTCTTTATTCCAAGATATATTGAGCATCTCTTCTGTTAGCATTACATTTCTTTATATGTCTATCATACTTGAGTTACCGAACGTAACATCATAACTAAATGTAAAATCTAATTGACAAAAGCTATGACAGGACAGGAATTACGCAGATTATTGCTTGACAAATGGGGATATTCTTATGATGTCCAGTTTCGGCGCACTAAGGGGAAGATATTTATGCAAGTGATGTGGAAGTATCTTGAGCAAGCTTCTTTTCCCTTGAGTGAGGCTGAGTACCAAGAGCATCTTGACGGTATTGCTAATTATCTTCAGGCTTTGGGTGGTGTTGTGCAAGTACAGAGATTTATTGCCCAAACACGCGATCGCCCCCGACTAGGTAAAGCTGTGAGTATTCCTCTGGATCTAGGTGAACGCGCTTCGGAATGGATTGTTTGAGATGCGATGCGATGCGATCGCCAGTCGGGCTGAAAAAATGTTTAGGCTATTCAGCAACAGTTTACCCATGTCATGATTAATTATCATGCTAGAGGCAGAGTTGCACCATCATAGAAAACAGCTGCTTTACCTTCATTTTTAGCAGCATTAACAGCTTGTTTAGCTTTCTCCCAGGATGGAAACTATAGAAATTCCCATTCACCATTATTATCATTAACAACTCAGTCACAACCAAAAGATTAAAGATCCCCGACTTCTTCAAGAAGTCGGGGATCTGAGACTCCCGACGTTGGCACTAAACGTTGACGGGTATACTTGCTCTTGTTACCTGAACTGTGGGTATCATTTTTCTTATAATTTATCGTAGTTTATTTTTTTCTCGGCAAGCGTTAGTGTAGATATCGCAATCATCATCTTCTGTGAAAAACTACGAGTCCAGTTGAATAATTACTAAACCCGCAAATCTGCCAAAGCTCTGCTATGTCTCCCCTCATCGCTTGCGGGTAGGGGTTCAATGATTGTATTAATGGCAACTAATTAACCGGACTTAACATAATCGCCTGTACAATGCCATCAATAATTTTTATCCTGAATTTCGTTGCCGGCAAGCTGCCAAATTTTCACGAACAGTAATAGTATGGGGATGATTGTCTCCCAGCAGGCGTTTTCTCAGTTCTAAAGCTTCGAGTAACAGGGGTTCGGCTTGGTCGTACCTTCTTTGGGAATAGTAGAGTCCAGCCAAGTTGTTGAGACTCGTGGCGACTGACGGATGATGATCTCCCAATAGGCGTTTAAAGAGTTCTAAAGCTTCGATTAACAGGGGTTCGGCTTGGTCGTACCTTCTTTGGGAATAGTAGAGTCCAGCCAAGTTGTTAAGGATAGAGGCGATATCGGGATGATTGTCTCCCAGCAGGCGTTTACAGAGTTCTAAAGCTTGGAGATATAGGGGTTTAGCTTGGTCGTACCTTCCTTGAGAATAGTAGAGATATGCCAAGTTGTTAAGGATGGGGGCGACATTGGGATGATTGTCTCCCAGCAGGCGTTTAAAGAGTTTTAAAGCTTGGAGATATAGGGGTTCAGCTTGGTCGTACCTTCCTTGGGAATCGTAAAGTAATGCCAAGTTGTTAAGGATAGAGGCGATATCGGGATGATTGTCTCCTAGCAGGCGTTTTCTGAGTGCTAAAGCTTGAAGAAACAGGGGTTCGGCTTGGTCATACCTTCCTTGGGAATCGTAGAGTAATGCCAAGTTGTTAAGGATGGAGGCGACATTGGGATGATTGTCTCCCAGCAGGCGTTTAAAGAGTTCTAAAGCTTGGAGATATAGGGGTTCAGCTTGGTCGTACCTTCCTTGGGAATAGTAGAGATATGCCAAGTTGTTGAGGATGGAGACGATATCGGGATGATTGTCTCTCTGTAGGCGTTTAAAGAGTTCTAAAGCTTGGAGATATAGGGGTTCAGCTTGGTCGTACCTTCCTTGGGAACGGTAGAGTTCTGCCAAGTTGCTAAGGCTGGTGGCGACATCGGGATGATTGTCTCCCAAGCGGTCTTGTGCTGTTGATAAACACTGCTGTCTCCAAGGTTCGGCTTGGGTATACAAACCTTGTCCTTCATAGAATCTGCCCAAGCCGACGCAAGGCAAAATTAAATCTTCATCACTAACATATTGAATGAGATGATTTACTACTTCAGCTAAATGAGGTATTTCAAGGGAAACAGCATTAATTTCCTCAAGTGTGGGAGTTTGAGGAATTTCTTGGGCGACTGCTACCATTACCTGAGAAAGCGATCGCTTAAATTCCTCTGCTTGCTCTAAACCTGTAAACTTAGATTGGAAAAATTCCCGCAGTAGGGGATGTAGTTGATAGATTCCTTCACCTTTGCGCTGGAGTAAATGCAGATACAGCAGCTTCTCGTCCCGAATTTCCTCTAAATCATCCTCATCTTTCTCTTTTAAGCACTGTTCTACAAAGTTCCAAGGTATGGGTGCGGCCGCAAATAAACTAAGAATACAACCTAGTAATCTGTCATCCTCTGCCAAGTCGTCCCAACTCAACTCAAAGGCTGCTTTCACTCCCAATAGTGCTGTCATGTCATCATCTGACTTCGACTTCTTAGATAAGGCACGCTCATCTAATCGCTTTTTCTCCAAGCGCCCCATCATTTCCGATAGGGACAAATCCTGTTTCCGCGCCAGATACCGCCCCACTAACTCCAAACCCAAGGGTAAATACCCCAGCCATACACACAACTGATTTGCTACATCTAATTCTCTCTCGATTCGCTCTGGTGTTTCTCCCAGCAAAGACTGTAACAACTCCAAGGCTGCTTCTGGTTGTAATACATCCAAAGGTAATTGCTTGATGGATGCACCCAACAGTTGGCGCGTAGTCATTAACACTCTAAATCTGGAAGATAGCCCATTTAGGTAAGTTTTGACTTGCTGGTAATCTGTGACATCATCCACCACTAGCAGCACATCACCCTCACGCCAATTCCGCAAGCAGAATTGCACTTGTGCGGGTAAATCAAACTCTTCTGGTGGGTTTAAATCAAGCTGAGTTCTGGCAAATCGCACCACTTGAACGCCCACATCCTCAGCTTTGACTTGTAACCAGCAAATTCCACCTTTGTAGGTTTCGCGCTGATTCATTGCATATTGCAAGGCGAGTTCTGTTTTACCCAGTCCACCCATTCCCGCAATTGCAGCAATGGCTACTTGGTTATTTTCCTGCAAAAGTTGGTGGAGTTTTTGCAGTTCTTCATCACGTCCCACAAATTTCACCACCCCACTCAGGGGTAAATTTTGCGGTATTTGAGGATTTAACTTTACCCGTTCCCCTTCAGGCGAGTACAGTCAGAAGTTCTGAGTACCAATGAAAGTATTTCCCTGAAAGACGTTTTTAATTGATTCAGCTAATTTTGTCGAATTGATCACACCTGCTGGTTGCGAGTTGAGGTCATTTGCTAAAGCCTGAACCTTTGGAGCTACTTGTGGGTCAGCGTTTGCGGCTGCTTCCACTTCCAGCACTGATTGAGCAATTTCGGTATCTGTATCAGCTGCTGCTTTCAATTCCAGTACTGCTTGACCATAATCTAACGCTTGCTGTGGGTTTCCCTCTGGCGTATTCGCTAGTAAGGGGACTTTATTTTTCTTTTGTAGCTGTGCGATTAACTCGTTACTTTTTTGGATTGCTGCTTCCCCAAGCTTTTCGCCTGTTTTTTCTAAGGCTTTGGTTAAAACTATTGTAGCGATCGCAGTTCCTACGGCTGTTAGTGTTATTGGTTCCATATCAATAATAAATATTTAAGAGATTATACTTATTTGACTCAGTATAACCGTTTTTTAACAGAGAAAAAAGCATCAATTATCACTCACGCAAAAGATTAAAGATCCCCGACTTATTCAAGATGTCGGGGATCTGAGACTACCGATGTTGGCGCTAAACGTTAACAGGTATACTTGCTCTTGTTACCTGAACTGTGGGTATCATCTGCATCCCCGATGGTGCGGCTAAAGTCAGTCCACGGCGCACGGGATACACAGGACGCTTGTTAACTAGAGATAATTGAAATTCTGACAAAATTGTGGCTAAAGCAATTTTCATTTCATACTGAGCAAAAGCCAAGCCTATACAACGACGATTTCCACCGCCAAAGGGCAAATATTCATAAGGGGAAAATTGCTTTTCTAAAAAGCGTTCTGGTTTAAATTGCTGTGACTGTGGGTAAACTTCTTCACGATGATGGGCTAAATATATACTGGGAATTATCGCCGTTCCTACTGGTATTTCATAGCCCATAATTTCTACTGGGGTTTTCACAACTCTGGGAAATCCATTCCCCACAATTGGATAAATTCTCAAAGTTTCTTGGCAAACTGCGGTTAAATATGGCAATTTAGCAATGCTACTCGGTTCGGGATGCACACCCAGGGTTTCTAATTCTCGTTGTAACTTTTCTCGTACTTCTGGTAAATGTCCCAACCAGTAAAAAGCCCATGTCAATGCAGAAGCTGTAGTTTCATGTCCCGCAACTAACATTGTCATTAATTCATCACGTAACTCAATATCTGACATTCCCTCGCCATCTTCATAACGAGCCGAAATCAATAAACTGAGAATATCTTGGCGATGTTGTCCAGTTTCCGCCCGACGTTCTTGAATCAAACTATAAATTAGTTGATCGATTTGCTGCAATAACCGCACAACTCGCCCCCAAGGACTCCACGCACCTAAATCTTTTTGCATAAAGCTAAAAAAGAAGGCGCTGGACATTAAAGGGGAACCCATGAAGTCTAGGAGGGATGTGAGTAGTCGCCCCAATTCTCGAAAAACTGGCCCTTCATCTACACCAAATACCACTCGTAAAATCACCCGCATGGTGATTTCTTGCATTGAGGCGCGAATATTAAAAGGTTTCCCAATCGTCCATTCGTTACTAACTTGCTGGGTAATTTTGCGGATAGTTTCACCGTAAGCCCGCATCCTTTCGCCATGAAACGGTGGTGTTAATAATTGTCTTTGGCGTTGGTGGCGATCGCCATCTAATATAATTACAGAATTATCGCCCAGCAAAAATCCTAAACCTCCGCCTCCTCCACCAGATCGAAAACAGCTAGCATTACTACTAAATATCTGTTCCAGTGCTTGAGGATGGCTAAAATAGACAATGTGCTTATCCCCACGATTCCAAATGGTGAAGTTGTCACCATAAACTTTGGCAAAATCTTCTACATATTTCACCGGCTGAGTGATAAATTTAACCATCCGCAGATAGCGCGGTAATTTGGGACCATCAGGTAAGTTGTAAGTTACTGTCATAGGAGTTTGTTTGAGTGACGGCTGATGATGTTAATTTTTACGAGTTTTTCTGTCATCGGAGGCTACACAAAGCGGTATATTTAACTAAGGCAGCCTCAGAAGTAAGCAGTGCCAAAAATCATCCTTATCCTCAACGGTAGGGGAGGAATCGGAAAAACGACTATGGCAGTTAATTTAGCTGCACAATTTGGGCAAAAAAACAAGTTTATTCTTATTGATGCAGATATTCAAGCTTCCGCCAGTTTATGGGCGGGGCGGAATTATAACTAGAGGATGTCGCTATTACTCAATGGCGAACAAACAATGCACCGCAGGCGGCGTTAGACTAAAGCTGCGTGGCTGATGAATTACAGCGTGATTGGAGAAAATAATGGTTAACAAACATCTATCTGATTTACTACAAGAAGAAGCACAAAAATTGATCCCACTAGAAAATCAATCGGTGATTGAAGTTAAAGCTGAGAAAGTTACTGAAGACAATGCTTTAACAACAGAGAAATTACCAACGCTGACATCTAAGCCAACTCCTGCGAAGGATACTATGCCTACTAATAATAATTTAGAAATCACTATCCAAGAATTAAAACAAAGTCTCGAAGAATCTCAAGATAAAGCAAAAGCTTTTCAAAAGCAAATTGTCGATTTGCAATCAGTTTTGTATGAGAAGCAAGTTTTAACAGAACGGCTGACAAAAGAACTACACGAAGCTAAACAAGACGCGTTACACCTTGCAGAAGCTAATTCTCAACTTATCGAAGAAAGTAAATCACCAATCCCAGCCAAAGACAATAAGCCCGCAATTCCAGAAAAATCGAACAATTCCGCTATCCAAGTCAAAGAAAAATATAACCCAGTTGGCTATAAAAAATCACATCAAGTTCCTGAATATCTGCTAGAACGTCAGAAAGAAGATGATGATTTTGCCGCTAATACTTGGTTATATGACTAAATTCGTAATTCGTAATTCGTAATTCGTAATTCGTAATGCCTCCTGCGGAGGAGCTACGCTAACGTAATTCGTAATTAATTACGGAATTCTAGAATGTGTTGGGCGGTGACTTGTGGCTGTTCTAAGTGTGGGACATGACCAGCGTCTTGAATCCAGATTAGTTGACTATGGGGAATTGCTTGTTGAAATTTTTTGGCATCCGCTGTACCTAAAATTTTATCGGCATCACCCCATAAAATCAGTGTTGGTTGTACAATTTCTGAAAGCTGTTTTGCTTTAAAAGCACTGTAACCACCGCTTTTGGTAAAGGCTATTAATGCTTGTGTCCAATCGGGCATTTCTAAGTGTAATGCACCACATAATTGAGCATCAAGTGACGCGAGAAGCTGATTTTTGTAAGCAGTGCGGGAAATGCGATCGCGAATTTTAGGATTCCGTAAAAAGTTAGCTGCAAAAGCATCCAAGGGGGGAAACATCAATTTACTTAACGGTGAACCCCCTTTTAAACCAGCGCTGTCGATTAACACCAGTTTTTCTACTACTTCTGGGTAAGTCAAGGTGAAATCAATGGCCGCAGCACCCCCCATCGACGCACCCACCAAAATCACTGGTTGCTTTATTAAGGTTTTCCAGAAATTATACAGATGGGTTTTGATGGCTATGGGGCTAAATGGTAAACCCGCAATTCTATCTGTAAACCCAAAGCCTAATAAATCCACTGCCCAGGTTTGATTATCCCTTGCTAGCAGTGGCAACAGGCGACGAAATTCTAAAAGGGAACTGTCGAAGCCGTGAATTAATAATATAGGCGTACCACCACTACCTTGTTGAACATAGGTGGTGTTAATTGGTTGGTTAATTAAAGGAGTTGCGATCGCTTGACTTTGAATACTTTGAGCCAAGGCGATGGAAGTCGGTTCTGTCAGTTGCCCAACTGAGGGAGGTAAAAAACTAGGAAACATAAACTTCAGTTTACCGTTTAAGAGTACTCCAGTGGCTGCCAAATTGTCGGTATATTAAATATATTTATGTCCCTGACTCAATTGTTAAATTCTCCTCTATGGCTAAAGTGGACTGTCATCACTTTACTAGGCTTTCTGCTCAGTAGTATCACAGGCTTAATGGGGGGATTTTTGGGCTTAAAAGTCTTCGTCTATCCACTGGCTTGGGTGTTTAAAGGGTGTGAAGGAGAAGGTGCCATCGGATGTATAATTCTTGGCGCAGCATTAGGAGCAGCTATAGGATTAGGGCTGACCATTGGTATCGCTCAATGGTTAATCCTCCGCAGCATTGTGCCGCGTTCCCAATGGTGGATTCTGACATCAGTTTTAGGATGGTGCGGTATCTTTTTCAGCCTGACTGTCATGGTATATGTAACCACACCTGCACCTGGTTCGCCTGGATTTGGGCAGCCTCTCATAGCACAATTGCCCTTAGCTGGAAGAGCGATCGCACCAGTCATTTTAGCGGGTGCGCTCATGGGATTATTTCAGTGGTTGATTCTGCGCTCTTCTCTGCGGCAATCATGGTGGTGGATTCCGACTCATGCTTTCATGATGCTACTGGCAGGATTGGGGGTGTATCTCCAGGAAGAGAATATCAGTGGTTTACCCACTATGGGCGTATTTATAGTGATTTTTTCGCTAATTTATGCCGTGTTGAGTGGTAGCCTCTTACATTGGCTGGTACAGCGTAAGTAAGTCAAAAGAAGCAAGGAAGAAGACAAAAGACGGAGCTTGTACTCCGCCCCAGTTCAAGCGTCCTAAAAGGGCAGGGAAGAGTACCCATGCTCCCTGCCCCCTTCCCCTCCGCCTCTTCAGTAGCAGAGAAAATTTTCTCAAATGTCAAAATTGGTACGAAAGCCTCGTACAATTGATATCACTTCATTTTTCAACTCAGGAGCTAATGCCATGCCAATGGCGGTTGGCGTAATTGAAACCTTGGGCTTTCCTGCTGTACTAGCAGCAGCCGATGCAATGGTTAAATCTGCCGCAGTCACAATTGTGTATTATGGTCAAGCTGAAAGCGCTCGAATGTTAGTCGCTGTTCGGGGACGCGTTTCGGAAGTTAATAGGGCTGTAGAAGCAGGAATATTAGCCGGAGAACAAACTTTTGGTGGTCAAGTAATTACCCACTACATTGTTCCTAACCCTCCAGAAAACGTGGAGACCATTTTACCCATCCACTTCACCGAAGTATCTGAACCGTTCCGGATGTAATAGGCAAATTTGTCATCTGAATATCTTGCACCATTGCCAATAACCATAGGGTGAACGCTACCAAAAGCATAAAAATCCACGTTTTAGCCCACGGTAAGCAATACCCACTCTAGAAAAATTGTGATCAAATCAGTGATGCAAGATGTCAACGCCTGAAAAAAACACATTGAGCAAATTTTTACCCTATAAGGGTTTTAAAATGTGTTTTGTGAAAATCATCAAACTTCCCCACGTTGCTTCAGACAATACATTTATTCATACAGGAGATTACTAAATGTCATTACAGGCCGTTGGCGCACTTGAAACGAAGGGTTTTCCGGCTGTACTAGCAGCAGCTGATGCGATGGTAAAAGCCGGACGCATCACCCTTGTCGGTTATATCCGAGTGGGTAGCGCTCGTTTTACAATAAATATTCGCGGAGATGTTTCTGAAGTCAAAACAGCTATGGCAGCTGGTATTGAAGCCGCAGAAAATGTTCATGGCGGTACTCTGGAATCCTGGGTGATTATTGCCCGTCCCCATGAAAACGTGGAAGCAGTTCTGCCAATCGGCTATACAGATGCAGTTCAACAGTATCGGGATTCTGTAGAAAATCCCATTGTGCGCTCATCTAACAGGTTATAAAGTTAAATTCATTAGTTATTTAGTCAAAAGTTAAAAGTTTAGAATTTACCTTTGACCTTTGACTATTGACTTTTTTTGACAAAACGTATGATAAATCAATAACTTTAGCTGACATTACCAGTGGGATTAGTTGCAACACCACCTGATCATCTCCCCCTGTTTTTCCCTATTCTTTCGTAATCTACTCAATATTGCCCAAAAAACCGAAATTGATCGCAGCAGGAACCAATTTTAGCTACATCTGGGTCAGAGAAAAACTACAATTTAGCAAAATTTACCTAAATTTTGCATAAAGTTAGTAAAACCAGACGTAATAAGAATAGAACATCTGAGATGTCTTGATGAAAAAGACAGATGAATGGGCAACTGTCAGATGATCAGTTAAGTGTGACAAATGGGGGTTGTGATGCAAACTTTAATACAGGGTTTCGAGGAGCGCAATCTCGCTATGACAAAGGAGGCAGAAAAACTAGCTGATTATTGGGGTAAGCGTCTAGCTGCGGAATGTCCAGAGCAAAGCATAGCCAACAGAGAAAGTATTATTCTCTGGCTTTTAGGAAGTGATTTAGAACGCTTTGATCAGATCAAGCCTCAAGAACTCAAAATTGCGGAACAAGCGATGGAATATCGCTGGAAAATTTTACGCCAACGCTACTTGGGTATCGGGCGAGAACGTGCCTATCGCCAGCTGCTGACTCGTCTAGCAGGTTTAGTTACATTACGCAATAAGATTCAGACTTGGGTTTCTCTGAGTCGCGATCGCCAGCGTAGTGTCATGGATGTATTGCAAGAAGTTTTACAAGAATTGCTGCAAAACGATAAGTATATGCAGCAGCAAATGGCTTGTATTGCTGAATTTACCCCGGATAAACGACTGCGGGATACTTTATTATTTGCCAGTATAGAAGAGTATTCTATGCGTCCAGTCCGAAATCAACCCTTGCTGGTATATAGATTTGTCAACTACCTGCGGCGCATTCAGCGTGGTGGTTTAACCCAAGTGCCAAGCAGTGAATTGGTTAGGGTGGTTTCCGAAGAAATCCTCTCAGATGCTAGTGAAAATCGGGTAAACTTGGCTGATCATCAAGCGATCGCTGAATATCAAGAAACACAACAACTAGAAGAGCAACAGGCACTGCGGCAGCTAGTACAACAGGAATTTGCCGATTATTTACAAGAAACTCTGGGACAAGAGGCAGTAGATTGGTTGCGATTGTATCTGCAAGGCAAGTCCCAAGATGAAATCGCCAAAAAACTACATAAGCCAATCAAAGAAATTTACCGACTCAGAGAAAAAATTAGCTACCATGCTGTGCGCGTCTTTGCCCTCAAAGGTCAAACAGAACTCGTGGATAACTGGTTGGGAATTTCCCTGCAAGAACACAATTTGGGGTTAACTCAAAACCAATGGCAGCAACTCGATGAAAACTTAACTCCTTTGCAGCGACAAATCCTCGATTTGCGTAAAGCAGGCCACTCCATAGAAGCAATAGCCCAACAATTACAGATGAAAACTCATCAGGTGATGGGCGAATGGACAAAAGTCTATCTTGCAGCCCAATCTTTAAGAACTCAAGAATGAGTCTCAAAAAAGAGGAAAGGGAACAGGGAGCGGGCATAGCGGCGCTGACCGCGTAACGTCCCGAAGGGTACGGGGACAGTGGAAAAGACCCCAGACATATCTAACTGCTTTGATTTTGGGTTTGGGATTCATTCCCAATGCCCAATCTGGTGGTAATTAATTTAATTTTTAACAAGATAATTAAGTATCTTTTGTTTACTTCTAACTAATTTATAGCAAAATAAAATATAAGAAAACACTGAGTAATCAAATTTATGTTGTCTTCAGACGGGAAACCAACTGATACTAGAGCAAATGGGCAGCAAGTATTACCCAACACTCCAGCAAATTGGGAGCGAAGACGCGAGCAAGTATTCTATCTAATTGATAATCTTTTATCCTTTGAAGCTTGCCTATACCACCAAGTTGCGCCCTTTGAGATAGAAGACAATCAGCTGTTATTAGGCATGGTTCATCCACAAGACAGCGAGGCCCTAGATTACGTAAGTCGCATCGTATCTTATATTAATTGCACAATAGTGGCTCAAGAAATCACTACCGACATACACCGCACGATACTATCGGCTTACCTCAACCATAAAAATACATTCCGCCCAGATGCCAAACCAGTGGATAACCAAGAAGCAAACGAAGCCTCGGAAAAGAGCAAAATTACTATTATCGACCAACTGATTCAATCTACAACAAACTCCTCTCAACCCCATCAAACTAAAACCGCACAACATTCTCCGCAACAGAACGATTTTGCCTCCACGCCCAAGCCAAATAACTTATCTTCAACGACCACACCCATTCCTCCCCTCAACAACCAGCAAGAAGAAGACTCTGCTAGGCTAGAACTACTCAGTAAATTAACGGTTTTACAAGTAAATGTCTCCGAAGAATTCATTCCTGTAGAGATGCTCGCCAGCCTACCACCCAAGAAATTACTAGAAGAATTACTGGGGCGAGTTTTGAGTGGGGGAATTGGTCGCTTGTATTTGGAAAGACAACCTTACCAAGGAAAGATATTTTGGAGTGATAATGGAGTCATGCAGTCCGTATTAGAAAATCTTCCTCTTTCCCTATTCCAAGGAGTACTGAATCAATTGAAGTGCTTTGCCTCCTTACCTGTTGGCAAACTTGCAGAACCAAAACAGGTAGAAAAAGAATGCCTATATCAACGAAATCGTTTGTTATTACGCCTGCGGGTGATGCCGGGAACTTACGGCGAAGAGGCGACTCTACAAGTATTAAAGGGAACGGCTTTAAAGTTTTATCAGCAACAACAGTTAGCCCGTCTGAGTCGCGATGCCTTGGGAATTTCTCAACAACTCAGCTTGAAGTTACATGAACTGCAAGAACGAATTAGTCTCAATCCCAGCCTCAAATCTGAGCAACTGGACTCTGTAGTAGCTTTAAATAAGCTCGTACAAAATTTAGACCAGCAGATCAAAGTACTGAGAGCCACGAGCGAAATCCCCACAAATAGCTAAGAAAAATTAATTCTGTCAGTGAAAGCGCTGATTTCTTTCCTATACACACTTGTTATGTTGTAATGGAATTATGGAGTAAACCCCTTTAAAATTTTAGTATATTTTATCACATAATTTTACTTGTTTATACTAGGATGAGGGGTTTAAAAATTTATAGTAGCCAACTTAATTTTTCAGACTTAAACTCATTTATTTGAGATACTACATGCAGACTGAGCTTTTTAGTCAACTTTTTCCCTTATTGAGTACAGCCAATCCACAGACTTTGGAATGGCTACTCAACGTGGCAATTGAACACGAATACCCTGTTGGGCGAGCCGTGTTGATGGAAGATGCCTGGGGTAACGCAGTTTACTTCGTAGTTTCCGGCTGGGTGAAAGTCCGACGCACCTCCGGAAATGATTCTGTAGCTCTGGCAATTTTAGGTCGAGGTGATTTTTTCGGCGAAATGGCGATTTTAGATGAATACCCCCGTTCAACTGATGTTATTGCCCTTTCGCCAGTGCAGTTGTTGAGTATCTCTAGAGAGCGTTTTATTCAAATATTATTTAAAGACCCGCAGTTACATCACCGGATGTTGCAACTGATGGTGCGGCGATTGCGACAAAGTAACCAGCGTTTACAAATCCGCTCTTATCCGCCTGCTGTCAAACTTGCTCATACCTTAGTCAATTTGAGCGAAAGCTATGGACAAGAATCAAGCAATGGGAAGGAAATTTTGAATATTCCTTTGAAAGATTTAGCCGATGTCACAGATATTGGTGTAGAAGAAACTACCAAAATCATGCAAAAACTCAATGAAAAAGGTTGGATCTTCATTGACAGTGCCAACAATATGATTAATCTGATCAACTTGAAACAGTTGATCAACCTAGCTGGAAAGGTCTAAGCTCGATTTGAGGTATTTGCCGCAATAATTCCCAATATCAGGCTGAGAACACCAAGATATTTACGAAATTGCCCTTTCTGCATCATGATAAATGTAATAGTTTCGACATGACATTTATTAAATGTGGGAAACTACTTCTATTGAGTAAATCTCAGGCTAGTTAAATGTGTTCAGAAGTTAACCGTACTCATACTTGCTCGAATTGCGGCAATACTTAAGTCGTTCTCATTGGAGGATGTAGCGGTTACCTAGTGTATACGGTCAAGATCCTTGCAGGGTGTAAATTCTTCGGAATCCCCCTTTAGCAAAAATCCTCTGGCTTTTGAGCATGGGGAGTGTCAATCAGTCTTAAGTATACAGTTGTTAACTATTAACTATTGACTATTGGCCATTAACTATTGACTATTAACTATTGACTCAGAATTTATAACACTTAATTACAGATGACCGAAGCAACAGCACCTTGTATCGAGATTGGCCTCCAGGAAACAGTACCGATGATTCATTACCTGGTGGCAATGCCTCAACCAGAAACGCATCTGTTTGAGGTGACATTACAGCTAATCAACCACTCATCGACAATTCTTGACTTGAAAATGCCTGTATGGACACCAGGCTCATACTTAGTGCGAGAATACGCCAAAAATTTACAATATTTTGCTGCTTTTGCTGGGGATAAGCCTTTGCCTTGGCGAAAAATTAGTAAAAACCATTGGCAGGTGAATACAAGTGGTGTTTCAGAGTTAACTGTGCGTTACCGGATGTTTGCCAATGAGCTATCGGTACGGACGAATCATTTGGATACGACCCACGGCTATTTCAACGGTGCTGCATTGTTTTTTAGACTCCCTGGTTGGGAGCTTCTACCAATTCAGATTACCGTTGTACCACCATACCCAGATTGGCGAGTCACGACTTCTTTAGCACCAGTTGGCGATCAAGCCTATACTTTTTTGGCTGATGATTTTGACACCCTTGTGGATAGCCCTGTGGAAATTGGTAGCCACCAATCATATTACTTTGAGGTTTTGGGAAAGCCCCATGAACTGGCAGTTTGGGGAGAGGGCAATTTACAATCACAGCAAGCAATTGCCGATATCCAAAAAGTTATCGAAGTGGAAGCGCAAATGTTTGGGGGTCTGCCCTACGAAAGATATATTTTTCTGCTGCATTTATTTGCCCAAGCTTATGGAGGTTTGGAGCATAAAAACTGTTGCTCATTAATTTACCAGCGTTTTGGGTTTCGCTCTCAGGATAAGTACGAGCGCTTTGTGCAATTGGTGGCACATGAATTTTTTCACTTATGGAATGTCAAGCGCATTCGCCCCAAAGGTTTGGAAGTTTTTGATTACGAGCAGGAAAACTATACACCTTCTTTGTGGTTCTGTGAGGGAACTACAAGTTACTACGACTTACTGATTCCTTTGCGGGCTGGCATTTATGATGCTAAGTCCTATTTAAGTCATTTGAGTAAGGAAATTACCAGATTTCTGACTACGCCAGGGCGCAAGGTGCAACCACTGGCTGAGTCGAGTTTTGATACTTGGATTAAACTTTATCGTCCAGATGCCAATAGTAACAATTCCCAAATGTCCTACTATTTGAAGGGGGAAATGGTTTCTTTGTTACTAGATTTGCTGATTAGAGCGCGTCATGGGAATCAGCGATCGCTTGATGATGTGATGCGGCAAATGTGGTGGAAATTTGGGCAACCAGAAATTGGCTACACTCCGGAACAGTTGCAGGAGGTAATTGAATCGGTGGCGGGTGTGGATTTGGCTGATTTCTTTGAATCCTACATTAATAGCACTGACGAATTACCTTTTAATCAATACCTGGAACCTTTCGGTTTGCATCTGATCGCGGAACGAGAAGAAGAACCTTATTTAGGTTTGAAGGCAAAAACTGAAAATGGGCGAGAAGTGATTAAATTTGTGGAAGTGGGTTCACCTGCACAACTGGCAGGAATTGATGCGGGCGATGAGTTATTGGCTATTGAGGGTATCCGATTAACAGCTCATCAATTGAGCGATCGCCTCAAAGATTACCAACCAAACGAGACGATTGAAGTCACAATTTTCCATCAAGATGAATTACGCACCTATTCAGTTACCCTTGATACACCACGTCCGACTAAGTTTCAGATTGTCCCAGTACATAATCCCGATCCCTCGCAGAAGGAGAATGGTGCAGGGTGGTTAGGCGCACCGATAGTGACTCTTCGTTGATAGTGAACTACCTACACTGATCTGTCGCTACAGTGTAGGCTTCCCAATTCATTGGAGATAGTTAAATCCTCAACCGTGGTCAGTTGTCCGCGAAAATATAAACGATACAACTCACACGCAGGAGTACAGCGATCGCCTTCCAGGTTCACTAGCCCCATACTATGTAATTTATATGCGATGACTGGCTCCAATTTCACAGAATTTATCGTCGTAATTACCTCATAGAAAGCAGTTGCCAATTCTGGCTCCCCTTGCAATACCAAGACATACTGTCTTAAATACTCGTGATAAATTCCCGCCGCCGTTGCTGCTTTTTGTAGCAGTTCTTGTAGATTCCCTTCTAACCCTCCCCTACCCACAAGGTGATACAAAGCCAATCTAATTAAATAAGGATGTCCCCCTACCATTGCCATTAAACTTTCAGTATTCTGACTATTTTCCCAATCTAATCCGTGACGTTGTGCTAAATCCTCTACTTGCTCTGTTGTAAAAGTTGGGATCTTAATTAGCAAACCCATATTGAATGGGGATTTCGTCAGTTTTAGAGGAACCAGAATTTCTTGAGAATAAACTAATACCAGGCGGAGTTTTTGCCAAATTTCCACCATTTTGGACTGTTCGTACCAAGAACGCACTAATGGCAGAAATTCCCCAGCAATCTCAGGATACTCAAATACCCAATCGACTTCGTTCAATACCAAAACCACAGGACTTTTGACAGCAGACAGCAAATACTTTTGGAAATAGATCGTGCAGCTAACTTTACTACCCATATCCTCATCCCAGTAATCATGAAGTTTTGGTTCTAGCTGTAACTCCCGGCTGACATTGGCACACAACCAGCGCAAAAACTTATCCAAACTGCTAAAAACTGCTTGTTCTGCTTGCTGAAAATCCAAATTTACAGTGCGAAAGCCTTGATGAGTAGCCCTGGCGATCACCCTGAGAATCAGAGAACTTTTGCCCATTTTCTGAGGGGCTTGGATGCAGATAACACTTCCTGGTGTAGCTATTTCTGCATAGGCAAGTTCTTCAACTGGCGATCGCGAAATATAGAATCTAGAAGCAAGGGAAACCGGGCCATGAGGAGATTCCAACGATATGGCAGTTGCAGCGCGGTTGAACTCCTTAATTAACTGCTGATGGGATTTGCTCAGACGGCGAGATGACAACGTTTGACGGAAGTTAGATTTATTAATGGGTTCTCGCCAAAAATCGCTTAACAATTGCCATAAATGAGCCGCAACTTTCCGCACACGCTCTCCCCCGTAGTGAGCTTCAAAGGCTATACTCGTATAAGTTTTTCCCTCCCACGAAGAGCGCAGTATCATCTCTTGGAGTGTCGTCAAACCATTGACTTGACTGGCTTTTAGTAGCAATACGACTTCATCTATAGTCATTCATCATCGGCCTTAGTTCTGTGTTTTTGTCCTCAAACTTGAGGTTCTGAGGATTTCCATGAATGTAGCCTTCCAAGTTTGAGTGAAAGCCTGTTTTTTTCCCAAAGGCTACAAATACAGCTTGACAATATTACTTTTATCTGAAACATCTTACATATATTGATTTTAGAATTTTTTAAATAATCAGTTCCAGGTATTCTAGCCACTTAAATCGTGATTTTAAATACCTATCATCTGACATTTGGCAATCATAGATGCAGAAAATGTAGCTAATTTTTGCTCCAGTCTGACATGAGCGATCGCTACAGAGGTTACACTATTATCTTTAAGTTTTTCTATAGTTAAATCAAGATTAGTCATACCTTATTGATAGATCGCAGTTATCTCTTGAGATAGTGAAAACAAAGAACAAATTAACCACAGATGAACACAGATAAATACGTACCTAAGAGTTGAGGAAATGCTATATACGGCAATTGCCAACTATACAAAGTACATCTTAGCCCCCTCATCGCTTGCGGGGAGGGGGTTGGGGG